>JBBRKU010000112.1:0-6640 GCA_038231735.1 Actinomycetales bacterium
CCTCTCCTTAACGCAGTATTGTTGAGTTCTTCACTGATGGATTACTTCTAAGGATTGTGTCTTCCGGCGTGTCGATCGTATTTACTTTGCTTTACTTGTTGTTGTTGCTGTTCTTTCTGGCGCTGATGGTCCGGCTGGTATTCGACTGGGTCCAGGTATTCGCCCGGGACTGGCGGCCGCGCGGCATCGCCCTGGTGGCCGCCTCGGGCATCTATTCCGTCACGGACCCGCCACTGAAACTCCTGCGTCGGTTGCTCCCGCCGCTTCGGCTGGGAACTATGTCCCTGGATATCGGATTCATGCTGCTGCTGATCGTCGTCGGAATCGCCATGGCCGTGACACAGTCGTTCGCTATGTAAACCATTTTGTCCGTAAAAAGCTGAAGTTAGTCGCAATGACCGGGCCCGCCGTGGTTCGTTTTCGCAACTGAAAAGATATACTCTGAATCCGATATACCCGCAATTACAGATCGACGATCCGTATTAGGTACCGTAGTCCAGATGGCCGATGGCGGTCTGGACTAACTTAAACCAACGAGGTGACTAGATGGCTCTCACGCCAGAAGATGTTGTCAACAAGCGGTTTCAGCCGACGAAATTTCGCGAAGGCTACGACCAGGATGAAGTCGACGACTTTCTCGACGAAATCGTTGTTGAACTTCGCCGGCTGAATCAGGAAAACGACGAACTCCGCAAGAAGGTAGCCCAGCAGTCTGCGAACCCGCAGGCCGCCGCCACCACTTCGGCTCCCGTCGTCGAGAAGGTTCCTGCCGCCGAGGACAAGAACGACGACGCCAAGGCTGAGAGCAAGGACGCCAAGGGCGAGGCAAAGGACGCCCGCGACGGCAAGCCGGCGCGTGATGATGCTTCCTCCACCGCTGCCGTCCCGTTGGCGGCTCCGTCCCGTGCCGCGCAGGCCCCCGCTCCGGCGGCTGCTGCCCCCGCTGCGGGCGCAGCGGGCACCCCAGGACATGAGTCCGCCGCCGGTGTGCTGGCCATGGCCCAGCGTCTGCACGACGAGTACGTCAATGCCGGTGTTGAGCAGCGCGACAAGATCATCGCCGAAGCCCAGATCGAAGCCAGCAGCCTGGTCAACGATGCCCAGGAGAAGAGCCGCAAGACGCTCGGTGCCCTGGAGCAGCAGCGTTCCGTGCTCGAGCGCAAGGTTGAGCAGCTGCGCGGCTTCGAGCGGGACTACCGGGCACGCCTGAAGGCCTACATCGAAGGTCAGCTGCGGGACCTGGATGCCCGCGGCTCGGTCGCGGCTCCGGATGTTTCCGGCGCGGAATCCTAGGAACCATTGGCGGGTGCCGGCGGCTGGTTTTCTCAGCCGCCGGCTTTTGCCGTTAACCGCCACCGCAGGCAATTACCCAGCCGGCAGTGATAAAACGAAAGCATCATGAACGACGATTCCATTCCCCACGCCGTGCCCGACGTCTCCGGCACGGAGGCCACCGAGCCCGCGCTCCCCGCGGTGCCCGGTCCGTCCCGGCGCCGGCTGTGGCCGCTGCTGCTGATCCTGGCGGGCTTTGCGGCCCTGGCCTATGGGCTGGACCAGCTCACCAAATGGTGGGTGACCAGCACCATGACGGAGGGCCAGATGACCCCGGTGCTCCCGCCGGTGCTCAACTGGCACTACATCCGCAACTCCGGGGCCGCATTCTCCATTGGCGAAAATGTCACCTGGCTGTTCAGCATCGTGATGGCCGTTGTTGCCATCGTCATCATCAGCCAGGCCCGCAAGCTCGGTTCCGTCTGGTGGTCCATCGCCCTGGGCATGCTGCTGGGCGGCGCGCTCGGGAACCTTACGGACAGGCTGTTCCGCCAGCCCTCCTTCGGCATGGGGCACGTGGTGGATTTCATTGCGCTGCCGAATTTTGCCATCTTCAACGTTGCCGATTCATCCGTGGTCGGAGCCGTCATCCTGATCTGCATCCTGACGCTGAAGGGTATTCCGCTGCGCGGCATGCCCGTGTCCACGGTCGGGGCCGGGCAGGAGCCTGCACCGGGGGACCGGGATGCCTGAGCGCGTCGACATTCCGGAGGAGCTGGCCGGCGAACGGGTTGATACGGCGCTGGCCCAGCTGCTGGGGATCTCCCGTTCGGCCGCGGCGCTTTTGTGCGCCGAGGGAAACGTCCGGCTGGCCGCTGGTTCCACGGACCGGACCGAGCTGCGGAAGGCGGACAAACTCCAGGCCGGGGCGGCGATGGATGTCACCATTCCGAAGCGCCGTAATCCGCTGGCCGTCGTCGTCGAACCCGTCGACGATCTGAAGATCCTCCTCGACGACGATGCCTTCGTCGTCATCGACAAGCCCGTTGGCGTCGCCGCTCACCCCTCGCCCGGCTGGGTGGGGCCGACCGTCGTCGGCGCTCTGGCCGCGGCCGGCTACCGCATCTCCACCTCCGGTGCGCCCGAACGGGCCGGCATCGTGCACCGCCTTGACGTGGGAACCTCCGGTGCCATGGTGGTGGCCAAGACCGAGCCGGCCTACGCCGCCCTGAAGCGCGCCTTCAAGGAGCGCACCGTGGACAAGGTCTACCACGCGCTGGTCCAGGGGCTCCCGGACCCGCTGAAGGGCACCATCGACGCCCCGGTCGGCCGGCACCCGGGCTACGACTGGCGGTTTGCCGTGATCGAAGACGGCCGTCCGTCCGTGACCCACTACGAGGTGCTGGAGGCGTTCGGCCGGGCGGCACTGGTGGAGGTGCACCTGGAGACCGGCCGCACGCACCAGATCCGGGTGCATTTTTCCGCCCTCCGGCATCCCTGCGTGGGGGATCTCACCTATGGCGCGGATCCGCGGCTGGCCGCCGAGCTGGGCCTGACCCGGCAATGGCTGCACGCCCGCAAACTCGGGTTCAGCCACCCGGGCAGCGGCGAATGGGTCGAGGTGGTCAGCGACTATCCCGAGGACCTGTCCTATGCCCTCGGCGCGCTGGAAAACGGCACGCGCTGACCCGGTGAGCCGGGCGGGAAGGTTCCCGCCGAGCACCTAGAATGGACGGGTGGCTAGCTCTGATTCATTCGTCCATCTGCACAATCACACCGAATACTCGATGTTGGACGGTGCGGCGCGCCTGACGGATCTGTTCAGCCACGCCGGGGAGCTCGGCATGGATGCGCTGGCCACCACGGACCACGGCTTCGTCTTCGGCGCCTTTGACTTCTGGTCCAAGGCCAAGTCCGCCGGCATCAAGCCGATTATCGGCGTCGAGGCGTATCTGACCCCCGGCACCGCACGCCAGGACCGCAGCCGCGTAAAGTGGGGCGGCGGCGGGCGCGACGACGTCTCCGGCGCCGGAGCCTACACGCACATGACGCTCTGGTCCGAGACCACCGAGGGCATGCACAACCTGTTCCGGATGTCCTCGCTGGCGTCGCTGGAAGGCTACCTGTACAAACCGCGGATGGACCGGGACCTGCTGCAGCGCTACGGCAAGGGCCTGATTGCCAGCACCGGCTGTCCCTCCGGGGAGGTGCAGACTAAACTGCGCCTGGGAATGTACCGGGAGGCCGTCCAGGCCGCCTCGGATTTCCGGGACATTTTCGGCAAGGACAACTTCTTCTGCGAACTCATGGACCACGGGCTGGACATTGAGCGCCGGGTCACCGGGGACCTGCTGAAGCTCGCCAAGGAGCTTGACCTGCCGCTGGTGGCCACCAATGACCTGCACTACACCCATGCCGAGGACTCCGCTTCACACGCCGCCCTGCTCTGCGTGCAGTCCGGCTCCACCATGGCGGATCCCAAGCGCTTCAAGTTCGATGCCGACGAGTTCTACCTGAAATCCCCGCAGGAAATGCGGCTGCTGTTCCGCGACCACCAGGACGCCTGCGACAACACGCTGCTCATCGCCGAGCGCTGCGAGGTGGACTTCAACACCAAGGCCAACTACATGCCGCGCTTCCCGGCCCCGGAGGGCGAGGATGAGCAGTCCTGGTTCGTGAAGGAAGTGGAGACGGGCCTGCACTACCGCTACCCCGGCGGCATTCCGGATGATGTGCGCAAGCAGGCCGACTTTGAGGTCGGCGTCATCACCCAGATGGGCTTCCCCGGCTACTTCCTGGTGGTGGCGGACTTCATCAACTGGGCGAAGGACCATGGCATCCGGGTGGGCCCCGGCCGCGGTTCCGGTGCCGGTTCCATGGTGGCGTACGCCATGCGCATCACGGACCTGGACCCGCTAGTGCACGGCCTGATCTTCGAGCGCTTCCTCAACCCAGAGCGCGTTTCCATGCCTGACTTCGACGTCGACTTCGATGATCGGCGCCGCTCCGAGGTGATCCGGTACGTCACCGAGAAGTACGGTGACGAGCGCGTCGCCATGATTGTCACCTATGGCACCATCAAGGCCAAGCAGGCGCTCAAGGACTCCTCGCGCGTGCAGGGCTATCCCTTCTCCACCGGTGAGCGGCTCACCAAGGCGATGCCCCCGGACGTGATGGGCAAGGGCATGCTGCTCACCGAGGTCCACAATCCGGAGGCAAAGCGCTATTCCGAAGCCGAGGAGCTGCGCGAGCTGCTGCGCACCGATGCGGATTCGCAGCGGGTCTTCGACATGGCGCTGGGCCTGGAGGGCCTCAAACGGCAGTGGGGCGTGCATGCGGCCGGGGTGATCATGTCCTCGGATCCGCTGATCGACATCGTGCCGATCATGCGCCGTGAGCAGGATGGGCAGGTCATTACCCAGTTCGACTACCCCACCTGTGAGGGCCTTGGCCTGATCAAGATGGACTTCTTGGGGCTGCGGAACCTGACGATCATCACCGACGCGGTGGAGAACATCAAGGCCAACGCGGATGTGGACCTGGTGCTGGAAGACCTGGGCCTGGATGACACGGATTCCTACGAGCTGCTGGCCCGCGGCGATACGCTCGGCGTTTTCCAGCTCGACGGCGGACCCATGCGTGCGCTGCTCAAGCAGATGCGCCCGGACAACTTCGAAGATATCTCCGCGGTGATCGCGCTCTACCGGCCCGGCCCGATGGGCGCTAACTCGCACACGAATTATGCGCTGCGCAAGACCGGACTGCAGAACATCGACCCGATCCACACGGAGCTCGAGGAACCGCTGGCGGAGATCCTGGGCGGCACCTACGGCCTGATCGTGTACCAGGAGCAGGTGATGGCCATCGCCCAGAAGGTGGCCGGCTTCACACTCGGCCAGGCGGATATCCTTCGCCGCGCCATGGGTAAGAAGAAGAAGTCGGAGCTCGACAAGCAGTACGCCGGCTTTGAAAACGGGATGATCGACAACGGCTATTCCGCCGCCGCGATCAAGACCCTCTGGGACATCCTGCTGCCCTTCTCCGACTATGCCTTCAACAAAGCACACTCGGCCGCCTACGGGCTTATCTCCTACTGGACCGCCTACCTGAAGGCGCACTACCCGGCCGAATATATGGCCGCCCTGCTGACCAGCGTCGGTGACGACAAGGACAAGCTGGCCATGTACCTCAACGAATGCCGCAAAATGGGCATCACCGTGCTGCCCCCAGATGTGAACGAATCCAGCGTCAACTTCACCCCGGTGGGCCAGGACATCCGCTTCGGCATGGCAGCCATCCGCAACGTCGGTGTCAACGTCGTTGAAGCCATGGTCGGTGCCCGGGAAAAGGAGGGTGCCTTCACCTCCTTCAAGGACTACCTGCTCAAGGTCCCCGCCGTCGTCTGCAACAAACGGACCATCGAATCGCTGATCAAGGCCGGCGCCTTCGACTCGCTCGGCCATCCGCGGCGCGCCCTGGCGATGATCCACGAAGAGGCCATCGACTCCGTCATCGTTCTCAAACGCAACGAGGCCGTGGGGCAGTTCGACCTCTTTGCGGGCCTGGGCGGCGACGACGCCGAACCGCAGGACGGACTGACGACGGAAATCCCGGACCTGCCCGAGTGGGAGAAAAAGGACAAACTCGCCTTCGAGCGGGACATGTTGGGCCTGTACGTCTCGGACCATCCGCTGCAGGGCCTGGAAGGTGTCCTGAGCCAGCACGCGGACCAGTCCATCACCTCACTGATCGGCGAGGAAGGCCCCGCGGACGGATCCATTGTCACCATCGCCGGCATGATCACCTCGCTCTCCCGCCGCATCGCCAAAGCGAGCGGCAACGCCTACGCCCGGGCCGAGGTCGAGGACCTGGGCGGCTCCATCGAGGTCATGTTCTTCGGCCAGGTCTACGGACCCATCGCCAGCGTGCTCGCGGAAGACCTGATTGTGGTGATCAAAGGCCGGCTGCAAAGGCGCGACGACGGCGCCGTCACCTTGAACGCGATGGAACTGACCGTACCGGACCTCAGCGACGGCCATTCCGGACCCGTGGTCATCTCGATGCCGAACCACAAGGCCACCGAGATGGTGGTGACGGCGCTGGGGGAGGTGCTGCAGACCCACCCCGGAACCACCGAGGTCCAGCTGCGGCTTGCCGGCTCGCGCAACATCGAGGTGATGAAGCTGGGGCTGCACCTGCGGGTCAGTCCCACCCCGGCGCTCTTCGGCGACCTTAAGGTGCTGCTGGGGCCGGCCTGCCTGGAAGTGTAGCCCGGCCTGCCTGGAGGTGTTGCCCGGCCTGCCTGGAGGTGTTGCCCGGCCTGCCTGGAGGTGTTGCCCGGCCTGCCTGGAGGTGTTGCCCGGCCTGC
>JBBRKU010000113.1:0-6513 GCA_038231735.1 Actinomycetales bacterium
ATCCCTGCGGGCGGTGGTGCTGCGGGGCAGGGGAGGAGTGTTCTGTTCCGGCTCCGACATGCGCGAGTGGGACGGTGCCTCGGGTGCGGACGTGAGCCACAGCTTTAAGCTGCTGGCAGGCTGGGAGGGACTTTCGGCAGCGTCGCTGCGGGCGTCCAAGGCCGCGGTGGACCAGGGTCTCCGACCTCTGACCCAGCCGGCACGGCACCTGGCCCCAGGCCCGGCGGCAGATCCGCACGAATTTGCCGCCCGCGTGCACCGCTTCCTGCACCGCAAACGGCTGTAGCTACTGACCGCGGGTCGACCAAGCGAGCTCTGCGAGCGCACGGAGACCCGGGTGAGCTCGGCGCCCGGTCTCCGCTGCCACCCGTCCTGCCCGCCGAAACGCCGTTTGGGTGAGCAGAATAGTATTCTGCTCACCCAATCGAGCAATTCACCGGGCGGAACGAGGCGAACCGCTCACTCACTCTCGTCGACCGTTTCGCCCCGCAGCGTCGATGCCCACCGAGCGAACCGCTGCTTGATCCCCTCGAGGCTGGAGGCATCGACGCCGTATCGGGCGACGCGCGATAGTGCGAGGCGCTGAGCCACGTCGAGTTGCCGCGCAAACATCGGAATGTCGAACCCGGCGTCGCGTTCGGCGGCAGCGGTCATCAGCTGGGCATCCGTGAAGTGACCCGATGTGCGGATCGCGTCGACGTCGAGGAAGTCACGCGCCTCGGCACGGCTGTAGAGCGCATTGACCTTGCTGCCTACCGCGTCCGTGAGACTGAGCACCGGCCCGACTGACAGCCACACCGGTTCGCGCTCTCGCCAGTCCACGGCGAGGTCCATGTCTACCGACTGGCCCCCGGCCACAGTGATGCGCAGCTGCGCGAACTGTGGGCTGCGGCGCACCTCGTCGACGTCGTGGCCGACACGGCGCAGCTCGTCCGCCAGCTCGTCCACGGCAGACTTGAACGCGGCTGGGTCCACCTCGGATGTGAACAGGTCGACGTCCGGGGTGGGTCTGTCGATGATGCCGTGCTCACGGATCGCGCCGGAGCCGGCGAGAGCGAAGTGGCGGCCGTGTAGCGCAGTAAGAGCGACTCGGGTGAGCCCCCGCTGTAGCTCTTTCTCGTCGCTCACGCGGCGGTCGCAAGCTCAGGGAATCGGTTCTCCCACAGCTCACGCACTCGGAGGGGCAGGACCAACTCCGGCCAGATCCTTATAAGTAGATCCCGGTTGAGCGCTTCCATCTGGTCGACGACGCGGCCCTCGCGTAGCGTTGCCTGGTACGCCTCAACGACGTCGGACTCATTGGCGAGGTCGAAGGTGTAGGGCGGCCCCCAGTACACGTTGACCGGAAGTTCCATACGACCGCCCCTCGGCCCGTGCAGTTCGTCCAGCCGCGCCGGCGCGTCATAGGGCTTGATATCCCGATAGAACACGCGCGTATCGCCCTGGGCTGCTGCCTTGGTCATGGCCCAATTCTACTGCCGGCGGCTGGAAAAACATCTGGCGGTCCAAGGCTCCTTACGGCCGCGTGATGCCGCCACGGTTGAACCAGATGCATGCGGTCTGCACCCATGCGGCGTAGAGTCTTGCCGTGTCGAAAGTTATTCAGATTCGCAACGTCCCGGACAACGTTCACGACCTCCTGGTCAAGGCGGCCACGTCGCGAGGCCTGTCGCTGACGCGCTATATCCAGCACGAGCTCGAGCGACTGGCAAACCAGGCCCAGCTGGTGCAGGAGAATGCCGAAATCATCCGGCGAACCCAAGCCGCCGTCCAGGGGCAACCGGACCGCGAAACGATCTTATCGATACTGCACGACGAACGCGGCGATTGAGGGTCGTCGACGCCGGATTGGCTTCGGCCAAGGAGGTGGGCCTTGCGCCATAATTTGAGCGGCCACGACGCCACCTATGTCGCGTTGGCTGAGCTGACCGGAGCCACAGCGCTGCTGACGACAGATGTCCGGCTGGCCAACGCCCCCGGCATCCTGTGTCCTGTGCAGCTGTTGTAAATTATGGATCCCGACGACGACGGGCCGGCTCGCCGGGGTTGCCGACGCCCGGCGCGGCGGGTCGAGCTTGTCGAGACTCCGGTGGTCGGCCAAGAGAGCCCCGGTCAGGGCTCAAACGGAAGAGAACACCTGTGTATCGGAATGTTCCGAGGGCGTCTCCAAGAATAGGGGATCTCCGAAGATTTCGGGGGCATCGGCCAGCTGCTCCAGACCGTCGACATGTGAACTCTTCTCGCATTCCTGGGACACCGTGTAGCACCAGGTGGAGCGTCCATGTGCGATCACGCGCAGCAGGTCCATACGTCCGATCCGGGCGAAATTGACGAGAACCGTGTTGTCAGGCAGGAAAAGCGGACCCTTCAAACCTTCGCCGCCAAGCCCCGTGAAGCTGCGAATTCATCGAGATCCACGCTTCGGGATTGGGGCGGATGCACCTCGATTTCGCCCGGATCCACATCCAGCATCCAAGCCAGAGTTTCCTTGGGCACAGTGCCGAGGGCGACGGCCTCCATGTGGGTAGCGACCAGCGCGTCCGGGAACCGCCGCTTGGAAGCGCTCTGAGTTCGTATGCCCAAGGCGATCGAATCGAACGCCTTGCCTTCCAGCGGCCGGTTGAGCACGTCGAATGTCGACATGTCCGTGAGAGCGTGTATGTCATTCGGAACCGCCAGGGAGAGCCTTCGCAGGCGGTTCTTAAGGTATTTGGTGGAGACCCCGTACTTCCACAGGAAGTTAACGACGTCAGCCCTTGTCATCTTCATCCAGTCGACGGAACGCATCATGGCTTCGGGGAGGAGGATTTCGGCTGCAAAGTCGAAGGCCGGTATTTCCTTCCCGTTGGAGGCTCCCTCATCGTGGCTATCGAAGTGCCCCAAGTAGATGTGGCCTAGCTCGTGGGCGAAGGAACTGTTCTGATGGAACCAATTGCCACTGCGCGGGACGACGAGGCAAAGTCGCTAACGAAGTCTTCGCCCAAAAGGCCACGGACCTCGGCCGCTGTCGCCGTTTTGGTGGGCAGGTCGTTTCTCCCGGTGTATACCTGACGGTAGGCAAGCTCGATGTTATCCAGCGTTTCCCGGGTGCTTCCGTGCTGATCGTCCACGTAACGGCCGGAAGCGAAGTCGTACTGGTGACGAGCTGCAATGCGGGCCTCGAATGGATCGGCCTCGCCGGTGGCCAGCCAGCACATAGATGTGGAGAGCCGCTCGGCGAGGTGCGCGAGCTCGATGCTCGTGAATGCCCGCTTGCCGTTGAGGGACCGCGAAAGCACGTCCGGTGCCATTCCCACGGAGGCGGCGATCTCCTTATCGGACAAGCCGAGGCCCAGCTCATTGATGCGCTGACGAATTCGGGTGCCTATGGTTCCCATGTCCTCACTCGACCGTGCATTGGGAATATCCCAATGCGCGGCGGTTAGGTACCGAGGGGGGCGCGGAGGGGGAAGTTCTGGCCGTCCAGGATGAACTGCGCGCAGGTGCCAGTGGTCCGGTTCACGATGATCGGTGCCATCAGGTTCACCGTGGTGGAGCCTTCACCGGCGTTGGCGACCACGAGGACCTGGGCGTCGTCCGGGTCGGTCAGCTCAAGGACCGCGCACTGCGCATCGGAGAGCAGGGGAGTGTAGTCGGGCAGGTAAACACCGGCATCGAGCACAAACATGCGCTTGTCAGCGTCCTCGACCGATTGCAGGGCGTAGAGGCCCTCGGCGCCGGAAATGGGTTCCAGCGTGAAGTCCACCAGCGGAGCCAGTCCGGGAGGCGGCGTGACGAAGGTCAGCTGGGTCATGACGGACACATCGGCGCTCATCGGAGGAAGTCCATCAGGGTCTGCGGCAGTACCTTAGCCGTGACGGCCAAAGCGGCCTGGTAGTTGACCTGCTGCATTTGGAGATTGAGGACCGATCGACCCAGATCCAGGTCCTCGATCCCTGACCGCTGGGCTTCCAGCGAATTTTGCAGCGCCAAGTTGGTGTCCTTTGCTTTCAGGATCTGGGCTTGCCGGGTGCCCATCTCCGCGTGCGCGGTGGTCATGGTCTTCATCCGCGCATCAATGTCATTCAATTGCGACGACGGATCCCCGCCGGCGCGGAGGGTGGCGGTGATGTTGTCCAGCAGTTTGAAGACGGAGGTCGACGTGCTGTCGTCGCCGAAGATCTTCGCGCCGTCTGCGTCCACCCGGACAGTGGTCCCGGGGGCAATCCGGCGGTCCACACTGGTGGAGGCAGCAAAGCTGTAGGTGGTTGTAGCCGTCGAACCCGTCGTTCCATCGGCAGGGACAACGGTGGCTGTGACGGGGTTTCCAACGTCGGAGGTGCCCGCGAAAACGTTGCGGCCTTGGAATTTGGTGGTCGCCTGATTCAGCAGATCCGCCTTCAGGCCCTCGATCTGACTGGCCAAGGCATCCTTAGCCGCTTGGTTGAGGGAACCATTGCCGCCCTGCACGGTCAGGTCGCGGACCTGGTTCATGGTCAATGTGGTTGCGGAGAGTGCCGAGTCGATCGTGTTCAGCCAGGACGTGCCGTCGTCGATGTTGCGCCCGTACTGCGCGGCCGCCATCGCCTGACCGCGGACCTGCAGCGATGCGGCCGTGCCGATGGGATCGTCCGAGGGTCGGTTGATCGCCTTCAGCGTCGAGGCCTGGTCCTGGCGCTGGGCTAGCTGGGCCGAGCTTGACTGCAGGTTCCGCTGGGCGGATGCCATCATCATCTGGTTCGTGACGCGGGTCAGCATGCGCTATCTCCCTACAAGTCCGGTTTTATTGATCAAGGTGTCCAGCATGTCATCCACGGCCGTCATAACGCGGGCGGCCGCCTGGTAGGCGTGTTGGTAAGTCAGCAGGTTCATGCTTTCCTCGTCCAGACTCACCGATGCTCCGGATGCCTGCATTGAGGTAGCAGAGGTGGCCGAAGCGTCTGCCAGCTTGGAGTGCTGCTGCTCCGCCTGAGAGGCGCTCCCGGTTTTGGTCACGAACGTGGCCCAGACGCTGTCCGGTGAGCCGGTTGCTGTGCCCAGCTGGGACATGGCGTCGGCGTTGCTGCCGTCAAGATTTCCACTTCCTGGAGCCCCGGTGGCGATGCCAGTAACGTCCTGAGGCACCACGGTCAGGCCAAGAGCCGCCGGAACTCCTGTCTTGACGCTGAAGAAGTCCAAAGGCGATCCGTCGGGCGCTGTCGTTGCCCCGGACGACGTAGCTCCCTTTTCGTGGACTTGGTTGACTGATTTGGCAAGAGCGTTGGCCAGAGCATTATAGGAAGCCGCGGCCTCCGCGATGGCTCCTCCAGTACCTGTACCGTCTGCGCTGTTTGACGGTGCCAGAACCGACAGCGCGCCGGCAAGCTGGCCCCCGTCGAGCGCCACGGTCGTCTGCGAGCCGTTGGCCCACTGCAGCCGAACCGGGTCGGTGCCGGTGCTGTCCATGGCGGTTGACCCGGTGAGCTTCACGGCGCTCGCTGTGCTCCCGGAGACAAGGGCATTGCCGCCGACATAAACGTCCACGGTTCCGTCGCCCGCGTCCTTGACCGTTCCGCCGGCCAGCGACGCAATAGTGGTCGTGAGCACGTTGCGCTGGTCGATCAGCTCATTTGCGTCGCCGCCGGCCGCAACGGTGGACCGGATGGTGGCGTTGAGACTAGCAACCTGGGTGGCTGCACTATTCAGATTGGTGACCAGACCGTCGGCCTGCGTGCGGGTCTGCGACCACTGGGTTTGCAGATCGCTGTAGCCGTTGGAGATCTGGCCGGTCAGCGTATTCGCCGAAGCCAGCAGCACCTGGGCTGATGCCGGGTCGCCCGCGTGGTTGGACATGGCGGCCCAGCCGGTCCAGAAGGCCCGGAGTTTGGCGGAAATCCCGTCCGTGCCGGGTTCGTGGGTTCCGTCCTCAATAGCACCCAGCGCAGTGGCCCGCACCGAGGCGTAGCCGGCGTTCGCCGTCGTCGAACGTACCCGCGCATCCAGGAAGGCGTCACCCAAACGGACCACCCCGTCGACTGAGACACCCTGGCCGGGCCGCGCAATGCCGCTGAACAGGCCCACCGAGGCGTTGATGGCGGAGGTGCTGACGCGCTGGCGGGTGTAGCCGGCGGTATTGGCATTGGCGATGTTCTGCCCGACCACGCTGAGGCCCTGGCGGGCGGCGGTCAGGCCGGAGAAGGCGGTGTTCAGCGCGCCGAACGTACTCATGGGGTCCTCACAGATCCTTGTCGAAAAGCCTGGCGCCGGTGTCCGTGCCGGTCCCACCGCGGGAATCGTAGGTGCCGGACTCGGGTCCCATCCCGGCAATCGTTTCCTGTGTGGAACGGGCAGCGGCCCGCAGGAACTGATCGTTCGCGTCGCGCAGCTCGCGGACGCGGGTGGTCAGCTCCGTCATGGCTTTCAGATGGCCCTCGAAGATTTCCCCCCAAGGTCCTGCGGGCGCCTGGGCTACCAGATCACGCAGCGTGGCGTTCTCCTCCGTGCCCCATTCCTTGGCGAGCGCTGATACCTCCACCGTCCGGCCCAGTCCGGCCA
>JBBRKU010000114.1:0-6502 GCA_038231735.1 Actinomycetales bacterium
GAGGCGGTGACGCGGATCGAGGTTTCCGAGATCGAGGGGGATCCGCTTGAGGTCCGCTTCCACGACGGACGGCTGGAGCTCCGGCACGGCAACGGCGAATCCGCCCTGCGGGGAGAAACCTCGAAATTTGCCGATCCGTCCAAATGGTTCGGCAAGAACGGCCCGTTTGAACCCAGGAACCGCGTCGTCCTCAGTATTGGCCTGCCGGCCTCCACCGCCGTGGATGCCGGAACCATCAGCGGCGACGGTCTGATCTCCGGCATAACCACCCGGACCAAACTTGCCTCGGTTTCCGGCTCCGTCATGGCCGATGCGACCTCCGGCGCCCTGTCCGCCAGCACCATCTCCGGCGAGGCGATCGTCCGCAACCACGAGGGCGAGCTTGCGCTGAATTCGGTCTCCGGCGAGATCACCGCGTCCGGCCGCTTCAGCAGCATCAAAGCCAATACCGTGACCGGGAACCTGACCTTTGATGTGCTCAACGCACCGGAGCAGGTCTCCACCAATTCCGTCTCCGGAAACATGATGATCCGGCTCCCCGAAAACGTCGGCGTGGCGCTGACCATCACAAGCGCCGCCGGCAAGATCACCGTCAACGACGAGCGGATCAGTGTGCTGGGTGTCTCCAGCCGCACCTTCGGCGATCCGGGCGGACCGGTGGTGCCGATCCGCACCGTCTCCATCTCCGGCGACACCGCGGTGGTCAACAGCCGCCCGGCAAGGGCCGGCGACGGCACGGGGGTGAGCGAGTAATGGCCACGGTTTTTGCCCACGGCGCCCTGCGCCTGTATCTGCTGGCACTGCTTGAGGAGGGCCCCAAGCACGGCTACGACGTGATCCGCGCGCTGAGCGACCGCTTTGGCGGGACCTACTCCCCCAGCGCGGGAACGGTGTATCCGCGGCTGTCCAAACTGGAGGAAGAGGGCCTGGTGGCAACGGCGTCGGACGGCCGGCGCACCGTCTACAGCATCACCGAGGCCGGACTGGCCGAGCTGAACAGCCGCCGCGATGAACTGCAGGAGGTGGAACAGGATATCTCCGCCTCCGTCCGGCGGCTGGCTGACGAGCTGCGCGCCGATATAAGGACCAATATGAAGGGCCTGCGCGCCGATCTGGCCGCCACGGCGGAAGCCGCCAAGACCAGTGCCCGGCGCGTGCCGGATGCGGGCAGCTACTCACCCACCAACCACCGGCTGCTCAAGGAAGCCGAAATGATGCTGCAGTCCTTCCGCGACGACCTGCGGGTTGAGTTGCGCCAGTATGCGGGCCGCGAGACCCTGAGCGAGGTGACGCTGGAAACCGTCCGCACCGTCCTGGACCAGGCCAAGAAAGCCGTGAGGGCAACCCTGAAGGAGTGAGCGGCAGCCCAGTGCATGAACACCACCCTCAGTGACCGAACCCTCAGTGCGTGAAAACGACCTTGCCCTGCACATCGCCGTCGAGCATGCGGGCAAAGCCTTCCCGGGCCCGCTCCAGCGGCAGGACCGTGTCGATCCGCGGGCGGGCGCCGCTGGCCACCAGGAACTGTGCCAGCCGCCCGAATTCCTCGCGGTTGCCCATGGTCGATCCCAGGATGCGCAGCTGGGTGAAGAAGACCCGGTTCAATTCCGCCAGCGGATTGGCTCCGCTGGTTGCCCCGCAGGTGACCAGGGCCCCGCCGGGCTTGAGGCTCTTGAGCGAATGGCTCCAGGTTGCCTCTCCAACCGAATCGAAGACGACGTCCACCCGCTCCGGCAGGCGGGCTCCGGGTTCGAAGACCTCCGCCGCACCCAGCTCGGTGGCCATGGCGCGCTTCTCCTCGCTCCGTCCCGTCACCCAAACCCGGAAACCGGCCTTGGCTGCCATCGTGGTCAGCGCCGTCGCCACGCCTCCACCGGCGCCCTGCACCAGCACCGTCGAGCCGGGGCCAGCGGGTGAAACGGAAAAGAGCATCCTGAACGCCGTCAGCCAGGCCGTGGACAGGCAGCCGGCTTCCTCCCAGCTCAGCTCGGCGGGTTTGGGCACCACGTTGCCGGCCGGGACCCAGACATAGTCCGCAAACGTGCCGTGGTGCACCTCGGAGAGCAGGGAGCGTTTCGGGTCGAGCGTCTCGTCGCCCCGCCAGCCGGCGCTGGCGATGACCGAATGCACCAGAACCTCATTGCCGTCGTCGTCCACGCCGGCACCGTCGCACCCCAGGATCATCGGCAGCTTGTCCGCAGCCAGGCCGATGCCCTGCAGCGAAAAGAGGTCGTGGTGGTTCAGCGCGGAGGTCCGCAGCCGGATCCGGACCCACCCTGCCGCGCCCCGGACGTCGTCGAGCTCCCCCACTTCCAGCGCGGAGAGCGGATCGGTCCGGGACGACGACTTGGCAAAGACAGCGCGCACGGGATAACTCCTTTGACTCGGTGTTTTCCGATCCTAACGCGGCCCGCTCACGGGTCGAGCGGCAACGGGGGCTCGACGGCGGTCCCGGTTAGGTGAGCGGTGAGCGGTATGGGAGACTGGAACGCGGATCTTTTCAGATCATTTTCGAAGATTGGAGGCAGCTATGTCCAAGCGAGCACGCAAGCGTCGTGACCGGAAGCGTGGCGGCGCTAACCACGGTAAGCGTCCCAACACTTAAGTCTTGTGCTTGAAAGCTGAAAAGACCCCCTGAGCCGGTTGGCTGAGGGGGTCTTTTGTTTGTGTCTCTCAAAGCGGTCTCTCAAAGCGGTCTCTCCAGCCGTCTCCAGGAAAAAGTGGAGGGGGGTACGGCGAGGCCCTGCCGCAACCCCTTTTTCGTCCTGCACCCCTCCACTCCACTGCGGGAGCGAAGCCCTCCCCCGCTCTGTCCGGGCGCAAGCGGTCCTGGTCCATCACCGAAAACTGACCACTTATCAATCCGACCCGCCGGCAGAACTGACGACACGCCGGATTTAAGCGGCCGCGTGCGGCCAAAGGTGGTCAGTTCTGGGCCCAGCCACAACCCCTTTTTCGTCCTCCACTCCAATACGGGGGCGGATCCTTCCACCGCTCTACAGGCGGGCGTCCGAAAGTTCTTCGAAGTGCGACGGGGAAAGCTCCGCCAAAACCGTCCAGAAGCTGATGCGTCCGCTCGAGCTGCCGGTCGCAATGCTCGGCACCAATTCGTGCGTGAGGTTCATCGAGCGCAGCTCAGTCAGATCCAATTCCCGGAAGGGATAATATTCACCGTTCATGATATGTGCTCCTCTTCCGCCGTGCCTGGGACTGACCATCCGGGGGACTCCGGTTGGTGAAGATCAACGGAAACGTTACAAACATTGTCAATCATGTATTACCCCCGCGTCAAGTTCCTTTTATTCATGGGTTTCCTGTGACAGTGGGATGAATAACATTCCGCCTGATGGATTGACAAGCTGTTGAATTGATGCGTTCACACGGTTGTGCTGCCCGTCCTCCGCGGCGCCGGGACTGGTTAATAAAAGCGGTTTCTTTCGTTTTAACTATATGATGGTCTCGTGCCCCGGCCCCAGACTCCTCCGACAGCCCCCACAACAGCGCATGCGGCGCTCGCCTCCTCCAGCCGCTTCCAGCTGCTCGGCGCCATCCGGTCCGTGGCCGAACCGCCTACCGCGGCGGATCTGGTCAAGGCTTCCGGGCTGCAGATGAGCAGCGTGCGCTTCCACCTGAATGAACTGGTCCGGGCGGGACTCGTCGAACCGGTTCGCGATGCCCCCGTGGGCCCCGGCCGGCCCCGAATCAGGTACGCCGCGTTCAGCGCGGGGTCCAACGTGGACGGCTACCGCATGCTGGCGGAAATACTGGCCGAATCCCTGGCCGATGACAGCGCCGCCACAGTCCGTGCCGCCGGCGCAGCCAGTGCCAAGGCCCAGGCCGCGGGCAGCCGCTGGGCCCACAAACGACTGTCGGGCAACCGGACGGGCGCCGCGACGAGAGACTCAAAGCCTTCCCATCCAACCCTGGCGGCAGCGGCCAACGCCCTCTTTACGGAGATGGGTTTTGAGTCCCGGCTCACGGAGACGGAGCCAGGAGTCCTGCCCATTGAAGCCGGCAATGATCCGGCCTCAGTCCACGCCCCGATGCCAGCTGATCCAGTAAGGGGCGCCGCACAATTGCGGCTGCACGCCTGCCCCTTCGCGGCCATGGCCCGGGAACAGCCGGAAGTAGTCTGCGCCGCACATCTGGGCGTCCTGAGAGGTTTCCTGGATGGACTCGGCGGCCAGGACGCGGGGGCGGCCCTTCAACCGTGGGATACGCCAACCACCTGCCTGGCCACCATCTCGTATTCCCCAGCCCACACCCGTGATTCCCTTCGAACCGCTTGACTCCGAAACACCTGAATCCGAAAGAGACGTTCAGCCATGCTCCAGTTAGTCATTTTGGTCAAGATCATCGCGTTGCCCGCCGCGGGCATTTCCATGGTGCTGGCGGTAGCCTCATGAGCCGCCCCGGTGTTGCTCCGGAACGGGATCCGCAAAGCCCCGAGGCCGTCCCGGAACTCGACCTGCAAAACAGGGCCGACGTCGTCGAGCTGGTCCAGGCCTTCTACCGGCGCGCCTTCGCCGATCCGCTGCTGGGGCATATCTTCGTGGATGTGGCCCGGATGGATCTGGACCGGCACCTGCCCATCATGGCCGATTTCTGGGAAACGGTGCTGTTCCAGGCGGGCCTGTACCGCCGGAATGCACTGCAGGTCCATTTTGAGGTTCATGCCAAGGAGGCACTGGGTGCCGAGCATTTTGGCCGCTGGCTGGAGCTGTGGACGAGCACCGTGGACGGGATGTATCGGGGGGAAAAGGCGGAACTGGCCAAACTTCAGGCCAGCCGCATCGCCAGTTCCATCCACCGCAGGGTTCAGGGAAAATCCCCGAGCGAGTTTGTCACCATCAGCCGGCAACGGCCGCCGTCGTCGTTATCTGGGGCGGAATGAACCCGACAGCATTCAGCCCGAAACGTCCGCCGTGTTAGCGCCGTGGATGCGCTCCAGGATGGCGGCCTTCAGATTCTCCGGGGCCGCTTCCTTGCACGAGCGCCTGACCACGGAGCGGATGACGCATTCGAGGTCATGCTCCTGGGCGCAGTCGGGGCAGTCGTCCAGGTGGGCCTTGATTTCCGTCAGGTCCTCCCTGGAAAGCGCGCCGTCCAGGTATTCGTAAATCCGTAAAATCCGCGAGTCGTCGCAATCGCCCAAACTCTGGCAGTCGCTCATTTGTTGTTCTCCTGATCATTGCTTCCCACCGGCGGCGCCGGGATTGCCGGGCCCGCCGCCGTGTCCGCCGGTTCTGACTTGCCGGCGTTAAAACCGCGCTCCTTGGCGTAGTCGCCGAGCATGTCCCGCAGCATCTTCCGGCCCCTGTGCAGCCGCGACATCACCGTGCCGATGGGGGTATCCATAATGTCCGATATTTCTTTATATGCGTAGCCTTCAACATCCGCGAAGTAGACCGCCAGGCGGAATTCCTCCGGGATGGACTGCAGCGCGTCCTTCACATCCGAGTCCGGCAGGTGGTCCAGCGCTTCCGCCTCCGCCGAGCGCAGCCCGGTGGCCGTGTGCGATTCCGCCCGGGCCAGCTGCCAGTCCTCAATCTGGTCCGAATTGGACTGCAGCGGCTCGCGCTGCCGTTTGCGGTACAGATTGATGTAGGTATTGGTGAGAATCCGGTACAGCCATGCCTTCAGGTTGGTGCCCGGGCGGTACTGATGGAAGGCGGAAAACGCCTTCGTGTACGCCTCCTGCACCAGATCCTCGGCATCGCTGGGGTTCCGGGCCATCCGCATCGCCGCCGAGTACAGCTGGTCCACATACTGCATGGCGTCCCGTTCAAACCGGGCTCGCCTCTCATCCGCGGATTCCAGCAAAGGATCGACGACGGCCTCGGCAGCCGCCGATGCCGACCCGGCCCCGGTAACCTGTCCGGCCATGGTGCCCGCTCCGGCTTTGCTGCCCGCTTCCGCGGTGGTGCCAGCCGGCAGAGTCTGGGCGTTCTGAGATCTTTTCATTGCAGCCAAGTCTACTGTCACCGGGCCCCGTTTCATGGTGGATCGGGCGCCTGGCCTGACGATAGAACCGGCACCGGGCGCAACGGCCCGTACTAACGTCTCCATAGGTTCCTTCCGCATGCGACCTTTGGTTTGTTCAACCGGGCGGAACGGGCAAATATTCCGCAATAGTGCAAAACTAGGGGTACGCAACGCCCAACCGTCTTGACACGAAGTTCCGCTGCATCAGCCAGGAGGCATCAATGTCTATCGTCCGTTCACTCGCGCGGCCCATGCTCGCATCAACGTTCATCGTTGCGGGGCTGGACCGTCTGCGCCACGCCGACCAGACTGCCAGCCAGCTCTCCCCGCTGCTGTCCCAGGCCGCCGCGCTGCTGCCGTTCCAGACGGATGAAAAGACCCTGGCCCGCGCATTGGGCGGCGCACAGCTGGGCGCCGGCGTCCTGCTTGCCGCCGGGAAGCTCTCCCGCTTCGCCGGGCTGGTGCTGGCCGTGACCTCCACCTTCAACGCCGTCGTCGAATTCCGCAATGCGGATGC
>JBBRKU010000115.1:0-6463 GCA_038231735.1 Actinomycetales bacterium
CAACACCATCCCGTACTTCCGGCGCAGCTACGCCCCCGACGGGACACCCCTGCCGCAGGTGGAAACCAGCCACGACAACCTCGTATCCCTCTCCGAGTACTGCCACCACCTCAAAGACGACCCCGACACCGGCTGGACCGTCACCCAACCCACCCCCGGCACCATCATCTACACCACCCCCACCCGCCGCACCGACCGCATCGACCCCCAGCCACCACCCGTAAGACGGCCCCGCCTGACGGCTCGGTCTGACGGCAATGCAAAGGCGTTGGTGCGGTTGGCCCGTATTCTTAGCCGTTAGTCGATGCTCTCCACGCGTCTGTTCGCGAGCGTCTGGGACGGTGGGCCATGGGCTGGCTGGGCAGCAGTCAAAGGGGGCCGAGAGGCCAGCAGACCGAATTTCACAACCGGAGCTAGTCGCCCTTGGTGCCGAAGACGATCTCATCCCAACTGGGCACGCTGGATCGCTTGGGCTTGACCGGGGCCTTGCGGTCATGCCGGGCGGCGGACTGTGCGTCATCCTCGGTGTATCCCGACCCTGAACCAGACTGCGGAGTCTCCGCCGCGGGGGCCGTCTTCGGGCTGGCAGGGATCCGGATTTCGCGTGTCTGGGTGCTGACCTCGTGCAGGGCGATGCCGTCAACCCCGCCGCCACCGGGGTAGTCATGCTGGCGGGGCGCCAGGCTCAGGGCCGGGAACATCAGGGACCGGTTGGCCCGTTGGTCCGCCTGCCGGTTGGCCCGCTGGATATCCTCCCGGCTGGTTCCGGACGTCCCTTTGGCACCGGAAGCCGGGGCGCCGCCGTCGTCGTCCGCGGCCGGCCGGGCGTCCGCTTCACCGCCATCTTCGTCAGTAGCGCCGCCGGCGGCGTCACCGCCGGTCCCGCCGCGCGGGTGCGCCGCAGGAACGCCGGCGGTCAGCAGCGTGGCCAAGGCGTCGTCGTCGTCCTCATCGATGCCCAGCCGCTGTCCGCGCCGGGCACGGAGCATGTCCAGCAGGCTGTCCGCATCGTCCCCGTGCTCGGTGCCCGCAGAGCCGGATTCCGTACCGACGGAGCCGGGAGGTTCGGCACTGCCGGATCCGCCCGCAGGTGCGTCGGTTTCAAAATCGAAGGGCCTGTCGGCGACGGCGGAGAGGCGGCGCGTTGGCACCGGTCCGTCCAGCGGCTCCAGCTCGCTGAGCTGCAAGGCCCAGCGGTTGGCGTTGCGGATGGTCTTCCGGCCGGGGTTGTAGGTCCACTGGGCGGGGGCCGATTCGCCGATGCTGGCGGCGGATCCGGCAACGGCGGCGTCGAAGTCCGCGCTGACGGTCCAGGTACCGTCGGGACGGCGCCAGGCGTCCCATACCACGGAGGAAGGGCTGACGCCGAAGGCGCCCAGGCGATGCGTGACCATCTCATCGAGGCTGGCCGCGTTGTCGCCAAAGGCGGCGCGGTAGCCGTCGTGGGACGCAACGGCGGCGGAAATTTCCATGTTCCGGGCCTGGCGGGCGATGTATTCGCGCTCGGCCAACACCGGACCTTCATAACGCTGGATGTGGGCCAGCGGGAGGCCGGAGGATTCGGCCACTTCCTCCGCTGTCGCGCCGGAGCGGATCTGCATCTGGATGTCCCGAGGGGAGAGTCTTGTTGCCTCTGCGGCGGGCCGCGCCGCAGCCGGCCGTGCCGGTGTCCTGGAGGCTGCTACCCGCAGGGCCTCGTCGATGCGCAGGCGGAAGATGTCCCCGCCGGCTCCACTGAGCAGTAGATGTTCGCCATCGTCATGGACACCCACCAACCGTAGATCCTGCATAAAAGCCTCCAGCCTCGCACTACATTCATTCGGAACTTTGCCACCGAACCGGCCGATTTCCTACGACCGGGGCAGGCGTGGCGGAAAACCGGCCGGAATCCGCCGCCCTGGCTGGTCCGCCGGTCCCCCTCGGAGACCACGGGACTTACGCCTGCGGCGAAAAAGGCGGTGAAAAACCCCGTAAACTGGGCCCCTGCGCATATGGTATTGGTCTACATCCAGCAAGGGGCTGGCTTTTCCGGTAATCATCAGGGAAAATCTGCCCATTGCCGGGCACAAAACAGGCGTCCTTAACGTTTGTATTGTCGGGCGGTGACCCGCCCTGACATGGCACCTGGCATGGAACTGCAACAAACCGGAGCGTGAGCAAGGAATTATGGCGACAGACTACGATGCGCCGCGGAAGACCGAGGACGAACTCCGTGAGGATTCAATTGAAGAGTTGAAGACCCGCCGGACGGATAAGCAATCCGCCGTCGTTGATGAGGACGAGGCCGAGGCGGCCGATGGATACGAGCTGCCGGGTGCTGATCTGTCCGGCGAGGAATTGCTGGTGCGGGTGCTGCCGGCCCAGGCTGATGAATTTACCTGTTCTTCCTGTTTCCTGGTGCGGCACCGTTCGCAGATTGCCCGGGAGAAGGACGGACTGTTCTACTGCAAGGACTGCGAAGGCTGAACCGGCCTGCTGAGGCCTCTTAAGCAGAGGTCTGTGGGGCGGCTAGGGCGGCAACAAGCTGCTCCGGCCGCCTCGTTGACGTTAACCAGTACGGTGTGCGGTCGGCGTCGTCGGTGATCTCGATCCGGACCACCGGGCTGATCCAGCCGCGGATGCACATGTAGGCCAGCCCGTGGAGCTGAGGGCCGCGCTGGGCGGTGGCCTCGTCGCCACGGACAGCCTGGACCTTACCGACGAAGCGGCGTTCGATGTGCGCCCGGCCAACCTGCACCGCCTGCGCGGTCACTTCGATGCGGGGCGTGGAGAGCACCAGCAGGACGCCCTGGATCAGGAAGAGCACAACCGCGGCGGTGTAGCCGGCAAACATGCTGATCGGGGCCAGGATCAGGATGCCCGCCATGGAGATCCCGCAGACGATGATCCAGACCCAGATTGAGGGCCAGAGGCGTTCCGAGTAGGCGGCAGCCGACGGTGCAGTGTTGAGGGGGGAATCGTTGAGCGGGGATTCGTGGGACATAGGCACAGCTTTTCACCTTTCCCTGTGCATTTCACCTTGGCGTCCGGGCGGCACGGCACATCGTCAGGAGCCACATCGTCTAGAGTGATGTGCTGTGAGCGAAGAAACCGCCCCCGGGCTGCCCGTGCAACTGAAGATGCTCGATCCGGGCATCGAACCACCCAGCTATGCCCATCCCGGCGACGCCGGCGCCGATCTGCGCACCCGCATCGACCTGGTGATCGCGCCCGGGGAACGCGTCCTGGCGCCCACCGGAGTCTCGCTGGCCCTTCCGCACGGCTATGTGGCGCTGATCCACCCCCGCTCCGGTCTGGCCACCAAACACGGGCTGACGATCGTCAACGCGCCGGGCACGGTGGACGCCGGCTACCGGGGCGAAATCGCGGTCACGATGCTCAACACCGACAGGACGCAGTCCATCACCCTGTCCCGCGGCGATAGAATTGCACAGATGGTCATTCAGCGCGTGGAGTACGCACGGTTTGTTCCCGTTGCCGAACTACCGGACTCCGCCCGCGGAACCGGCGGCTTCGGGTCCACCGGCGGATTCGCTCCGCAGACCGTCGCGCCGGAACATCAAGGCGCTGGAAAATAATCGAAGGAGATGCCCCAAAATGGTTTTTGGGCTCGGTAAGAAATCCCGGAATCAAACAGCCGACGACGGCAGCGGCGCCGGCGTGCGGGACGTTGAGGACGTTGAGGAAGCGGACCAGCTGGACCAGGACGTGACGCAGGACGGCGCCCCGGTGCACGCGGCCGTACCCGACGACGTCGCCTACGAGCGTTCCGTGCACGGGCCATTCGACGTTGAGGAAGTCACCTCCCGCGACGGCTATGTTGATCTGGGTGCGCTACTGATCACCCCGCATGAGGGGTTGCAGCTGCGCCTTGAAGTGGAAGAGCGCAGCCAGCGCGTCATCGCCGTGACGCTGGACCTGGCGAACTCGAGCCTGCAGCTGCAGGCCTTCGCCGCACCCCGCTCCGAGGGCTTGTGGGAGGAAATCCGGGAACAGATCGGCTTGTCCGTTGGCTCCCAGGGCGGCTCGGTGGAAGAGCTCGACGGCACCTTCGGTGCGGAAGTCCTGGCCAAACTGCCGGCGCAGGCCGCCGACGGCAGTCGTGGCTACCGCGTCGCGCGCTTCATTGGCGTGGACGGACCGCGCTGGTTCCTGCGCGGAGTTCTCGGCGGGGAAGCGGCGATGGACCGTGATGCCGCGGCAGAGCTGGAGACACTCTTCCGCGCCGTCGTCGTCGTCCGCGGCGAGAGCCCGCTGCCGCCGCGCGAGCTGCTGGCGCTGCGGCTGCCCAAGGACGCGGTGGCCGATGAAACCGGCCACGTTCCGGCGGACCACCCCGCCGAGGGCCAGGCCTACGAGCCCTTCCGCCGCGGCCCGGAAATTACGCAGATCGGCTGATGTCCTTGGTCAATCAGCAGCGCGCCAACGGGCGCGACATGACGCCCATCTGCCAGCTGCCCCAGCGCGGGCGGGCCCTCTGCCGCGGGCACGTCGAGTCGGTCACAGTCCTGCCGGCCAATGAGGCACCGCAGTTTTCCGCCATCGTCACGGACGTGGACAAGCACGGAGGCGCGTCTGCCACCAAGGCCGGGCAGGGCGCCCGGCCGCAGGGTCCCAAACTCAACCACCGGGTCCGCCTTATCTGGCTCGGACGACGGCGGGTGCCCGGCATTTCTGCGGGAACGCAGCTGCGCTTTGAGGGAATGGTCGCCGTACGGGACGGACTGCCCACCATCTTCAATCCGCGCTACGAGATCATCGGTAAACAGGAGAGCTAGTTGAACCATCCCGAAGAACCGAAGCCGCCCACCTTGTCCTCCGTGGCGCAGGCGTACGCTGCCTCCTCCGGGATCAGCCGCGACGAGCGCGGTCACATCGACATCATGAAGGCGGTGGGCGGGGCCAGGGGGCTGGCCGAGAGCCTGCTGCCGGGGTTCGTTTTCCTGGCCACCTTCGTCATTGGCCGGAGCCTGGCCATCGCACTTGCCAGCGCCATCGCCGTGGCGGCGGTTTTCACCGTGTGGCGCCTGATCCAGCGGCAAAGTGTGATGCAGGCCTTTTCGGGGCTCGTCGGCGTCGGGATCTGCGCGTGGTTCTCCGACACCACGGGACGGGCCCTGGATTACTACGTGCCGGGGTTCTGGATCAACGTCGTGTCGGTGGTGGTGGTGCTGACGTCCATCCTGGTCCGGTGGCCCGTCGCGGGGCTCGTTTTTGGATTCATCCGAGGGGAAAACGTGGAGTGGCGCACGCACCCGCTCCGGCTGCGGGCGTATGCCGTCGGCTCCTGGATCATCCTGGCGCTCTTCGTGCTCCGGCTCGTCGTCCAGGTGCCCCTGTACTTCGCGGACAACGTCGTCGCGCTGGGCATTACCCGCCTGCTGATGGGTGTTCCGCTGTATGCCCTGGCACTCTGGCTGGCCTGGCTGATCAGCCGGCCGGCCGCCGGCGTCGAAGCGCCCGCCACCGGCCCCGCCGCGAACGGCCCCGCCGCTACTGGACCTTCTTCGGAGACAACAGCGCCCTAAGGTCGTTTTCGGCCGCGATGGTGGTGACGAAAAACAGCTCGTCGCCACCATCAATCACATCATCGGTGCTGGGTGTAATCGGTGCCTCGTCGCGCAGGATGGCCACCAGGGTCGAATCCGCCGGCCACTGGATGGAGCCCACCATGCTGCCGATCACGTGCGAGTCGCTGGGCACCGTGAATTCCACCAGCGAGGCGACACCCGTCTGCAGCGTCAGCAGCCGCACCAGATCACCGATCTCCACGGCTTCCTCGACCAGGGCCGTCATCAGCTGCGGTGTATTGACCGCAACGTCCACGCCCCAGGAATCGTCAAACATCCAGTCGTTTTTCGGGTTGTTGACCCGGCCCACCGTGCGCCCAACGCCGAATTCAGTCTTGGCCAGCAGCGACACGACCAGATTGACCTTGTCATCGCCGGTGGCGGAAACCACCACCTCCGCCTCTTCCAGCCGGGCCTCTTTGAGGGTGCTTAGCTCGCAGGCATCACCGACCAGCCAACGGGCACCGCGCAGGCCGCTGCGGCCGATCACCTCCGGCTTCGGATCGATCAGCAGGATCTCATGACCGTGCGAGAGCAGTTCCCGGGCAATCGAGGAACCGACGCTGCCGGCCCCCACAATGACGACTTTCACTCGGACTCCTTGGCTGGGGCGGTGGCCAAAACGCGGTTGATCTCGGAACTCTCGGCGACCGGAAGCACCACATGGACCGTGTCGCCCTGCTGGTAGCTGGTGTCCTCGGAGGGGAGCATCCCCTCGCCGAAGCGGGTCAGGTAGGCGACCCGGGCGCGGGAGGCCTTTTCAATGTCCAGCACATGCCGGCCGATCCAGCCCGGATGCAAGGCGACCTCGGTCAGGATGAGCCGGCCGGAGGGCTCGCGGAAGTCCCCGCTGATGCTGGCCTCCGGCAGGATCCGGCGCAGCACCTGGTCGG
>JBBRKU010000116.1:0-6444 GCA_038231735.1 Actinomycetales bacterium
CAGCAATTGAACTGGCCATCACGTTAAAACTTAAGCGGTCAATCTTATACAGACGCGCACTGGTGTCGCGCGTAGCGTGCCAACGCGCTGCGCGTCCGCAGACATAAAGCCGATGCTGGGCGTTTGCCTGGGGCATCAGGCCCTGGCCGAAGCCTACGGCGGCACGGTGACGCACGCTCCCGAGCTGATGCACGGCAAGACGTCCGCGGTGATCCACAACGGCAAGAATGTTTTTGCCGGGTTGCCCAGTCCGTTCACGGCGACCCGCTACCACTCGCTGGCCGCCGTCAATGCGTCCATCCCGCCGGAGCTGGAGATCACGGCGACCACCGCGAGCGGGGTCATCATGGGTCTGGCGCACCGCACAGCGCCGCTGTATGGGGTCCAGTTCCACCCGGAATCCGTACTGACCGAGGGCGGTTACCAGATGCTGGGTAACTGGCTGGAGTCCCTGGGCCTGGCAGGTGCGGCAGCCAAGGCCGCGACACTGAGCCCGCTCATCAGCAAATAAGGCCCGGGGGCGACGCTTCTGCTCAATGACCGACGGCTTCACTGGGCAGAATACCGTTCTGCTCAATGGGGCGCGGAGTCACTGGGCGGACTCCGCGCGGACTCACTGCGCGAACCCACCGCGTCCTCAGCCGAGCAGCAGGTCCCCGCTGTCCTTGCCACCGGTCCCGGAGGAGGTGCTCCTCGCCGCAGGCGTGCAGCTGCCCGGGCTGGCGGTGCTGCTGCCGGTGCTGCCGGTGCTGCCGGAGGGGGGACAAGGAGTCGGCGAGGGCGACGGCGGTGGTGCCGGTGCCTTGGCGATCTCCACCGTGATGGTGCTGAACTGGTCCACGTCGGAACCGGCATCCGTGGACTGACTGGTCACCTTGCCCGGATCCACCACCGCGTTCTCCTTCTCCACGAAGGTCACCTGAAGGGTCGGGGACGCGTCCTTAACGGCCTTTGCCGCGTCATCCTTGGCCAGCCCGATCAGCGCCGGCATGGTGACCTTGCCGGTGGAAACCATCAGATCCACGCTGGATCCGGAGGCCACCACCTGACCGGGTGGGGGATCCGTACTGACCACCTGTCCCTGGCCGATGGTCCCGTCGTTGACCAGCTTGGTGGCGCCGGCCGTGAGTCCTAGTGACCTGATGGCATCCCGTGCGGAAGGCTCGGTCATCTTGACCAGGCTGTTGGGGATCGTGACGGTGGACGGGCCGTTGGAGATGATCAGTCGGATGGCCGAATTGGTGTCCACGGACACTCCTGCCGCGGGATCGGTCCCCACAGCCTCCCCCTTGGGCACGGTGTCGTCGTAGCGCCGGTCGGTCGTGGGCTTCAGTCCGGCATTGAACAGCTTGGCCTGGGCATCGGTTTCATTGAGCAGCTTTACCGTCGGGATGGCCACCTGCGGATTGGCCGGGGGTTTGGCCGTGAGCAGGTTGTACCCCAGTACGCCACCGCCTGCCAGCACCAACGCCAGGAAAACGAAGAGGGTCACAATCCATGCCCGGCGGCGCTTCTTCGACGCAGCGTCTCGCTCCCGTTCGGGCGGCAGTCCCAGCGGGAGCGCCCCGGTATCGCTCTCCACGGACGGACCGGTGGTCAGCGGACCCCCGGTGAGCGCCCTTGCCATCGCCCTGGTAGCAGGCTCGACGCCGAACGCCTCCGCGGTGCCGACCGTAGCGTTCAGTGGAGCGCGGGAGAAGCTGGCCTTGGAGGCGGTTTCCGTCCGGGCAAGGCCGTCCGGGTCCGTCGGGGCCTCGCTGGCCGGGAACGGCGCCAGCTGCACGCCGCTCTTGGCAGCCCGCAGCGCCCGCCGGAATGCGGCGGCATCCTGGAAGCGGTCCGCCCGGTTCTTCTGCAGGGCCCGGACGACGACGCTGTCCAGCGCGGAGCTGACCTGGTCGTTGAAGTGGCTCGGCGTTTCCGCGGTCTCGCGGACATGCTGGTAGGCCACGGATACCGGGCTGTCCCCCACAAAGGGCGGCCGACCCGTGAGCATTTCGTAGAACAGGCATGCGGCTGAATACAGGTCGCTGCGGGCGTCCACCGTTTCGCCGCGGGCCTGCTCCGGGGAAAGATACTGGGCGGTGCCGATCACGGCCTGCGTCTGCGTCATGGTTGCGGAGGAGTCCGCGATGGCGCGCGCGATGCCGAAATCCATCACCTTCACGGCATTGCCGTCCTGGGTGACCATGACATTGGCCGGTTTGATGTCGCGATGCACAATGCCGGCCCGGTGGCTGTATTCCAGCGCCGAGAGCACCCCGAGGGTGTAGTCGATGGCATGGTCAATGGTCAGTTCCTTGCTGCGCACCAGATCCCTCAAGGTGCGCCCGGAAACGTACTCCATCACAATGAACGGCACCCGGGCACCGTCCGGCGACTGGTCCGTGGCCTGCTCGCCGGTGTCATAGACGGCGACGATGGACGGATGGTTCAGCCCGGCCACCGCTTGTGCCTCGCGGCGGAACCGGGCCTGGAACTGCGGGTCCCTGGCGAGGTCGGCGCGCAGCAGCTTGACCGCAACGGTGCGGCCCAGCCGGATGTCCTTGCCCTGGTAGACGTCCGCCATGCCGCCGCGGCCCAGCAGCCCGGCCAGTTCATAACGACCGTTAAGGACGCGCGAGGTGGTGTTCATTGCCATGCTGTCCTTCCCGGATGGTGTGGATTGCGGTTGATGGTCGACGGCGGTGGGCGCCGGGTTATGCGATGGCAGTTACGGGCTCGGCGAGCTTGAAGCGGGCGGACCCGTGGAGGTCGTGTAGTTGACCGCCGATCCCTTGACCACCGAGGCTCCGGACTGCGGGGTGATGGAGATGACGTTCCCCTTCTTCACGGAGTCGCTTGGCTGCTGGGATTGCGTGCCCAGCACCAGACCCGCCTGGGTGAGTTCCGAATTGAGCGCCGCGACGGTCATGTCGGGTGTGAACGGCGGGACGATGACCAGTTCCGGGCCCTTTGAATAGGTCACCGTGACGAGACTACCCAAGGGCACCGGACCGGCCGGGTCTATGCCGATCACGGTATTCTTCGGGCTGTTGTCCACGACCGGGTTGCCGGTTACGCGCATGCCCTGGTTAATCAGCTCCGCCTGGACGTCGGAGTATGGCCGGCCCTTGTAATGGTCAGGGAAGAGCGTAACGGTGCTGGGCGCCGTCGTCGCGGGCGGGGTGGTGATGGTCGGCGACGGTGTGACGCTGGGAGTGCTGGCCGTCGAGGTGGCTACCGAGGGGCTAATGTTGCTGGCGGAAGGGGCAGACTTCTGGTTGAAGACCCCCAGCTGCTGCAGCAGGATGGCGCCGATGACGAAGAGCAGCAGCAGGATCAGGGCGATCAGCGGCCAGGTCCACGGACTGCGTCCACGCTTGGCCGGCGGTTCTGCGGGCGGCTCTTCCTCCTCATCCTCCTCGACCCAGCTGCGCTCGGCTGCCAGGGATTCCGAGCGGGACAATGAGGGCAGCGCGGAGGTTGCGGGTGCGGAGCTTTCGAAGGGAAGGGCGCCGACGACGGAGGTCGCCGCCGTCGCCTGGACATCGACGGGCGCGGTGATGGGTCCGGTGGCTGTTTCAAACAGCAGCATCCCCGGGACCGCCGCGTGCGCCGCTTTGATGTCGCCATTGCGGATGGCGTCCGCCGCCTCGGCCAGCTTGTCCGCGTTGGCGGGCCGATTGGCCGGATCCTTGGACAGCATGGACATCAGCAGGGCGCGCACCGGCGTCGGCAGGGTCTCCGGCAGCGGCGGAGGCGCGTCGTTGACCTGGGCCAGGGCAATGGCTATCTGCGATTCACCCGAGAACGGGCGGTGGCCGGTGATGCATTCGTAACCGATAATGCCCAGGGAATAGATGTCGCTGGAACCGGTGGCCATCTGCCCGGTGGCCTGCTCCGGAGCCAGGTACTGCGCGGTGCCCATGACCTGACCGGTCTGGGTCAGCGGAACCTGGTCCGCCAGTCGGGCAATACCAAAGTCTGTGACCTTGACGCGGCCTTCCGGGGTGATCAGCAGGTTTCCGGGCTTGATGTCGCGGTGCACCAGGCCCTGGGCGTGCGCAATCGAGAGCGCGCGGGCGGTTTGCGCAATAATCGAGAGGGTGCGGTCCGAGGAGAGCACATGTTCCCGTTCGATGATGCTGGAGAGCGGGTCGCCCGGCACCAATTCCATCACCAGGTACGCGGAACCTTCCTCCTCGCCGTAGTCGAAGACGTTGGCAATGCCCACGTGGTTGAGCAGTGCGGTATGGCGGGCCTCGGCGCGGAACCGCTCAAGGAAACCGGGGTCGCCGGTGTATTCCTCCTTGAGGACCTTGATGGCCACAATCCGGCCCAGGACCTGGTCCCTTGCCTTCCAGACTTCACCCATGCCGCCAATGGCAATGCGCGAAGTGAGCTGGAACCTGCCGCCTAAGGTGATACCGGAAGTAGGCCTCACTTATTCAACACCGCCTTGAAAAGTTTGCTTGCGTTCGGACTGGTCAGTTTTGCTCCGGTGGCGATGTCGACATTGGGCATCACAATCGAGACCACCACCTGCGGGTCGTTGGCCGGGGCAAATCCCGTGAACCACGCGTTGTTCTTGCTGTTGGGATCCGCGGTATTGCCCTCTGCCGTGCCGGTCTTGCCCGCTACCTCGACGCCGGGAACCGCCGCAGCGTGCGCGATGCCAAGGTCCACCACGTCGGTCATCCACTGGGTGATCTGCGCGGCAATCTCCGGCGTGGTGGATTGGCGCAGCATCTCCGGCTGGAGTTCCTCTACAGGTTTCAGGTCCGGAGTCCTGATGTCCTTGATCAGGTTCGGCTTCATCTGTTGACCGCCGTTGGCAATGGCGGCGGTCATCATCGCGATTTCCAGCGGGGTGACCTTCACATTCTGCTGGCCGATGGCGCTGCGGGCCAGTTCGGCCGGTCCCAGCGGTCCCTTGCTGCCGGGGAACAGGCTTGCCGTGACACTATCCGGGATCTGCAGGCCGCCGTCATTGAAGCCGAACTTCGTGGCCTGTTGCGTGATCGCATCCTGGCCCAGGTCCATGGCGATCTGCGCAAACGGCGTGTTGCAGGACTGCTCCAGCACGAAGGCGAAGTCTCCCTGCGTCTTGGCCGAACAGCCACCCCCGGCATAGTTGGGCAGCAGCACATCGGTGCCGGGGAAACTCAGCGTCGCGGGGTTCTGCAGGACGCTGTCCTTGTTGTACTTGCCGGAGGCCAGTGCCGCCGCCGTATCCACGAGTTTGAAGACCGAGCCGGGCGCGTAAAGCCCCTTATAGGCCTTGGAACCGTACATGTCGATGCCCGGGACATTGACCAACTGATTGAAGTTGGCCTGCACGGCATCGCGGTCATGCCCCGCGAGCAGGTTCGTGTCATAGGAAGGCTTGGAGACCATAGCGATGATGGAGCCCGTCTTAGGGTTCATAACCACAATGGAGCCCGGCTCGCCATCCGGGATCATGTCGTAGGCCAGCTGCTGGATTTTCGGATCGATGGTCAGTTCCACCGAGCGCCCCTTGGGCTGGGAACCGGAGAGGACCTGCATGATCTTGTCGTAGAAGGCATCCGGCGAATTTCCGGACAGCTGGTCCGACTTGGCAGCTTCAATCCCTGATGCGCCGGAGAATTGTGTAAAGAAACCGGTGAGCCCGGCATAAAGTTCCGGCGCAATGTATTGGCGCTGGTACTTGCAGGTGTCGTTCGTGGGCACCGACTGGGCTATGGCCTGTCCGCCCACCAGGATGGATCCGCGGTCGTTGCAGAACTCCTGGATCAGCGAACGGTTGTTGTTGGCGTTGCTCTTCAGGTCATCCACGGCGAAAAATTGGACGTAGGTGATCGAGCAAAAAACCAGGGCAAAGAGCGCAATGGCTACGACCCAGGAGCTTCGAATGGCCTGGTTCATGGGGTTTCCACCGCCTCGATAGGAGCATCTGCGGCAAGGCCGCCGTCGGTCTGGTTTCTCTTGCGTTTGCCGCCGCGCACCTCGTGCGTCCCCTCATCGTCCGCCGCCGCAGACGTGGAAATCGGCCGCCGGGCCGCATCGGAGATGAGCAGCAGCAAGGCCACGATGATCCAGTTTGCCAGCAGCGATGAGCCGCCTGCGGCCATAAACGGAGTGGTCAGACCGGTCAGCGGGATCAGCCGGGTCACCCCGCCGATGACGATGAAGCACTGCAGGCCAATAGCAAAGGACAGACCACAGGCCAGCAATTTGCCAAACGCGTCCCGGGTTCCCAGCGCGGCCCGGAAGCCGCGCGTGATGAGCAGCACGTAGAGCAGGACGACGGCGAACAGCCCGATCAGGCCCAGTTCCTCACCAAGCGAGGCAATGATCATGTCGCTGTTGGCCAGCGGGACCATGTCCGGCCGGCCCTTGCCCAGTCCGGTGCCGATCATGCCGCCGTTGGCCATCCCGAAGAGTCCCTGCACCACCTGGTAGCCGCCGCCGCTGATCACC
>JBBRKU010000117.1:0-6389 GCA_038231735.1 Actinomycetales bacterium
GCGCACAGGTGGCGTAGATGGCCCAGTCGTACCATTCGATGGCGTTGCCGATTCCGGTGCCAAAGAGGGTTCGCAGGAGCGCCTTTCTGGGCATGGCCGGCGGGTGGCTTTGCAGCTGCCCGGTTTCGTTCAAATTCCCTACGGGGGAGGGCGATGTGGTTCTCATGGGACTCTCCGGCGTGGCTAGTTGGAGGAAAAGCTGGGGACGGGAGCCGGCATTTTCGCGGCCAGACCGGCGAGGCGTCGGGTGGCCACCTCGGCGTAAAGGACGGCACCATCGGTGAGGACGCCGTCGTCGAAAATCGCGTAGGGGGAGTGGTTGAAGGCGGAGGTGGCGGGGTCCTGCCCCGGGGCCACGGCGCTGAGCCCGATAAAGGTGCCGGGCACTTCATTCAGGACCCGGGAGAAGTCTTCGGAGCCGCTCAGCGGGGTGGCGAAGCGGGTCAGGCGTTCCTCGCCGAACAGATCCCCGATCACGCCCTCGGCGAATTCGGTTTCGTCCGCATTGGTGATGCTGAGCGGGTATTCGCGCTGGTAGTCGATGTCCACTTCAACGCCGTGGGCCGCCGCAATTCCCTTCAGCAGGCGCGGGATGGCCACCTGCATCTTCGCCTGAGCTTCCGCGGAGAAGGTGCGGATGGTCGCTTCAAAGCGGGCGCTTTCCGGGATCACGTTGCGCTTGGTGCCCGCTTGCAGGACGCCCACGGAGATGACCACAGGGTCAAACATGTTGAATTGGCGGGTGATCATCACCTGCAGCTGGGTGACCATCTCGGCGGCGGCCACCACCGGGTCCTTGGCCATGTGCGGGGCGGAGCCGTGGCCACCCGCGCCCAGGATGTTGACCACCAAGCCGTCGGAGGCGCTGAGCATCACCCCTGACTTGGTGCAGAACTGTCCGTGCTCCGCCAGAGACGAGAACACGTGCATGCCAAAGGCGGCATCGACGCGCCGGCCAGCTGCGTCCAGGACGCCCTCACGGAGCATGACGGCGGCGCCGTCATAGCCCTCCTCACCGGGCTGGAACATCAGGACGACGTCGCCGGCAAGGGTGTGAGCGCGCTCGGCAAGGAGGGTGGCGGCCCCGGTCAGCATCGCGGTGTGCAGGTCATGGCCGCAGGCGTGCATGGTGCCGTCCACCTGGGAGGTGAAATCCACCCCGGTGCGCTCCTGGACCGGCAGCGCATCCATGTCGGCGCGGAGCAGGACCACGGGCTTTTCGCCCGGATTCTCTTTCCCGGCGCCGTTGTTTCCGCCTCGAAGAACGGCGGTGACGGAGGTGGTGTCTCCGCCCAGGGTGATTTCGTAGGGCAGACCATCCAGAGCCCTTAAGACCTTTTCCTGTGTGCGGGGCAGGTGCAGGCCAGTCTCCGGATCCTGGTGCATCTGATGACGGAAGTGGATGAGGTCAGCGGTGATCTCTTTGGCGTCGATGGACATACATCTCTCCTTGTGGTGCGGCTCACAATCGGGCTTGGATCAATTGTGAAGTGCACAGCATCAAAGCAGTCTGAATCCCTGAAAATGTGCATCCGGTGGGTCAGCATGTATGGTTTCGTGCATTGGTCATGGAGAAGGGGGCGGCAGTGGAACTGAGCGAAGATGATTTGGCGCTCATCAACGCCCTGCAGATCGCCCCACGGATGAGTTGGGCGAATGCCGCAGATATATTGGGTGTGCATGCCACGTCCCTGGCGGCGCGGTGGGCGCGGTTGAGGAATCAGGGGGTCGCCTGGATCACCGGGCACCTGATTGGCGACCCGCATGACATGTCCCTGGCCTTCATCGACGTCGACTGTTTTATGCAGCAGCGCACGGAAGTGGTGGCCGCCCTGGCGGCGATGCCGCAGATAGTCACCGTGGAGCAGGCCGCCAGCAATCGGGATCTCATGCTGACCGTGATCACCAGCTCCTTGCAGGAGCTCAGCGACACGGTGCTGCCGCAGATTGTGAGCATCCCCGGCGTCACCAAGTTTCAAACCTCACTGTGCACACGGCTCCACGCCGGCGGCTACACCTGGCGGCTCAATGTGCTGGATCGGCGTCAACAGGCCCGACTGCAATCATTGGCTCGGACGGAACTCGTTCCCGGGCCGCTTCCGGAGAGCCACACGGACCTGCTGCCCTATCTGGCGGCGGATGGCCGCGCGACTGCCGCAGAAATTGCCAGGGCGCTGGGGCGCACTCCGGCCACGGTGCAACGCCAGCTCAACAGGGTGCTGGCCGCCAACGTGCTGTCCTTCCGCTGCGAGATTGCCCAGCGCTATTCTGGTTCGCCCGTCACCTGCCAATGGTTTGCGCACGTGCCCGCCGGCCGGCACGAGCAGGCCGCCGCGGCCCTGGCCAAAATGCCCAATGTGCGGCTCAGCGCCTCCACGACAGGGCGGACCAACTTTCTGATCATCATGTGGCTGCATTCGGTGGCGGACCTGATGGACATGGAGCTGACCCTGGAACAGAACATCCCCGGCATCGATCTGGTGGAGAGCGTCGTTATCCTGCAGGCCAACAAACGTGTCGGCTGGATGCTCAACCCCGATACCACCGCGGCTGGCCCGGCCATCGCGGACGACGGCGGCAGGTGAGTAACGCCGTCGACGAAAGCGGTCACCTACGTCCGCGTCAGGACATTCAGGGTGAGGTCGACGGCGTCGAGCAGCAAAGCGAGAACAGAGGTTCCGAGTCCGGCGACCAGAAGCAGGCCCGGGTGCGCGAATCCGATCACGATGCGCCGAAGCCGCGGCCGGTCCCGCAGGAACGTATCAGGGACGCGGGAGTGAAGTGGAATCTGCCGCCACCCGCGCAGCCGGCCGAGGAACCAGGCGCAGCGGATGATGAGGGCCAGCCAAAGCACAATGATGACGAGCGGGACGGACGCCAGCAGCAGGTGGAAGCCCAGGGCGGTGACCTCGCGGTCGTTGTTTCCGGCGGCTGAAATGGTAGTGGAAATGGAGGCACTGAGCACCACGGAAACACCCCAGACCAAAAAGGCCCCAATGAGCGCCAGGAAGCGCAGGACGAAATGGCCCAGAACGGATTCGGTTGTTGGCCTGAGGTGCTGGCGCGGCGTGGCCGCCAGCACGGCCAGTGTGGCGAGCAGCGTCGGCAGCGCCGCCAGGGCGACGAAGGCATACCAGACCCACCCGGCCCGGTCCAGGAATTCATCCAGGATGATCAGGGCCGCCCAGGCTCCGACCCAGATCCAGCCAGCACTGAGCGGATGGTGCACAACCCAGCCAGCGACCCGAGCAGGCGGTCCAGGCCGCGGCGAAGGGGCATCAACGCCGTCGGGATCGGCCGGCTTCGCCGCCTCGGCATCCTGGTCCATGGCACCACTGTAGCGGCCGCGCCCATGGAAGTACCGGCGCTCTCTGGCGCCCTCCTCGGATACTGTAGGAACACATTTCCTATAGTCTTAGCTCCGATCCGAGGTGGCGATGTGAATTCCGATGGAAGACGGCAGTTCTGCACGGCGGCCATGGCCGGTGTCGCCACGTACGTCGGGGTGGACATCGTTCTCCAACGGCTGCCGCCGCACTACAGCGTGATCCACGACGCGGAAAGCAACCTGGCCGTGGGGCCGTACGGGTGGATCATGAATCTGAATTTTTTGGGACGGGCAGCTACGGCACTGTGCGTGATGCGCGCCGTCGTCCGAACGGCACCGGCATCCCGGCCCAGGAGCATTGGCGCACTGCTGCTGGGGATCGGGGGCGCGAGTTCGGCGGTTCTCGCTTTCTTCCCCACCGATGTTCGTCCCGAAGGTGTCGCGGGGCCGGTGGCCACCAGTGGCGGCGTGGTTCACGTCGTGGTGGCGGGTGTGGGATTTCTGGCGGCCTTGGCGGGCGTAAGCACGTTGACCTGGTGGCTTCGGTACTCCCCGGGACTGCGGCGGACCTACCACATGGCCTCTGTTCTTACGGGAACCACGGCCGTGGGCTTGGCCTCGATGGGCGTCGCCGGCAGATTCCTCCCCGGTTTTCTCGGGCTTGCGGAGCGGATCGCCCTGGCCGGTATCTTGGGGTGGGCGTTCGCCGTATCCCAGGGCATCCGTGGTCTTCCAACCGAAGTTGATTCGCCCGGTTCACCGTTAAGGAGGCGCCGATACCGTCGTCTGGCCCGATGACGTTTTTCAACCTGCGGCAGCTCCCTTTCGGTGAGGCCAGGGGAGCTATAGCCCGAGGCCTGTGGCGCCCATCTGCCCTTCCACGAGGACCTTTAGATGGGCGCCGGCTTCGAACAGGGCTCCGTCTAGAATCTGCAGGGGGATGAATGTGCCCGGACTGAGAATCAGCGGCTATCAGGCCGCGGACTGGCTCCACGAAGAATGCCGGCTGGATGTGGCCCTTGGTGATCATAGGCGGGTCATGGCAACGCTGTCCATGGCCGACGACTGGTGGCCGCGGAGAAAATCACGCCCCATCCGCCCGGGATTCCCGCGACCGTTCCCGGCGAGCGGATCAACGCCGCGGTCATTGACTACCTTCAGTCGGGGCTCGGGGCCGGCCTAGTCCTCCCGGACCCGGGCGCCCTTCAGTAGGGGGAGAGTGACATCAGGCCCGATTCCGGACCGACCGCATCACCCACATGATGGCACCGACGACGAGCAGAATAATGCCGATCCACAGGAGGAACATGGCAGCCTTGACTGCGACACCGAAGATGAGGAGGACGATTCCGACAATGATAAGTGTGATTACTATTCCCATGAGCCGATGGTACCCCAACTCAACCCAAATATTCGTGGTGCCGGTCGGATTCCTCGCAGGGAAATATGCCGGCAACAAAACGGTCCTCGTCGTGGCGGCCTACGGCGCAGGCCTAGCCCCGATGGAGTCCCGGGAGACCAGACGTGCCCTTGTGGGGCAGGTCTAGCATGAGGCCATGATCACTCAAACGAGATTTGGCACGCGGTTATTGTCGCGCTTTGGCGCACTTTCCTTGTTGACAGTCGGCCTGCTCGTCGGGGTAACTGCGGCGCCAGCGGTCTCGGCACCTCAGGCGAGCATGGTCTTCGGTGCTTCGGCTGGCGACTACGTAGCCTTGGGAGATTCGTTCACCGCGGGGCAAGGAGCCCCTCCGTACCTGCCGGGCCCATGCTTCCAGAGCCGGTACACGAGCTACCCAGTCATCGCCGGAGCACTCAGTCCCTACCGATTGGCAGCCAACAAAGCCTGTTCCGGAGCAGATACTTCAGCAGTTCTGTCCCAGCTGACGGGGATTGGTTCCACGACGCGTCTGGTGACGCTCACGGTCGGAGGTATCGACGCGGGCTCTAATGTGGTCCTGGCGGCCTGCGCTCCGGACCCGATGTCCCCCGTTTGCTCCAACGCGATCAACGCAAGTCTGCTCCAGCTGAATGCCTTAGCTCCGAAACTCGTTTCCACGTATCTAGCGGTGGCCACTGCAGCACCGCAGGCCCGGGTGGTGGTGATCAATTATCCGCTGCTGTTCGCCCCCGGGATTTCACCGCTGGCCAATACCATCAACGCCGCAACTGTGGCGCTGAACGGCGTAATAGCGGCCGCCGTTGGTGCCGCCACAGTGGTGAATCCGCACATTCAGTTCCTCGATGTGACTCCGGCGTTCGCCAATCACGGCATAGGGTCCGCCGTTCCGTACATCAGCTACGACCCCGCCCACCCCGCCGCTCCGGCCAACTTCCACCCCAACGCTTTGGGCGACTCGCTGGGGTACTACCGGGTGCTGGCCACCCACGGACTGTTGGGAATCACATTCAACCAACTCCACTATCGGTGGCCAGCAGGTCTGTGATGTGGCCCCGCCAGCCGTCACTCTCCAGGATGCTCGGTAAGGATTTCAGCCAGTGTTTCCAGATTGGCCGGCACGGTGCGTGCCTGCGCCGCGGTCGGTCATATTCCTGCCCAGGATTTTGCTGCTTCCGCGGAAACGTGTCCCAACGGTGACCGGTTCGTCGCCGATCTGTTCGGCCCGGATGATCGAGGAATCCCAGATCGGGACGTTTTCGCTCTTGCTGACGTAGTCGAACACGTCCTCGGGCGACCGGGGAATTGATATGTGTTCATCGATGATTGGCATCGGATTCTCCTTCAGAAGGTGCCCGCTGCCGGCCCCATCCGACCGGCTCGGCCGGCAGGATGACAGCACAGTGTTCCGGCCGGATAGGCCTGTCAATGAGGTGCGGGCACGAACTTGTCTCATCGGACATTCAGTTGGACGATATGAAGTAGCCGCTGTTCATCAGAGCTCTTCGTCAACCGAAGGCAGAAGGTCCAGTCTGAGCGTACCGGGAAGAAGAGGCACCACAATGACAACTCCCAGGGAAGCTACCTCGGCTCCTGGACAAATCATCATCGCGAGGCTCGAGCGCCTGCAGGTCTGGTCGCTGTCCTACACGTTCATCGGAA
>JBBRKU010000118.1:0-6376 GCA_038231735.1 Actinomycetales bacterium
CCGACGTCTTCGAAGATGAAGGCGCCGAAAAGGAAATTGACCTCGTTGGCGTAGACGTCGAACTTGTCGTGTGCACCGATCAGTCCCGCTGCCCGTGCCGCCGCGGTGAAACTGTCATCCAGACTGATCCGCGGACGGGACACGGCGGCACTGCCCAGTGCGCTGCGCAGGAACGCCACATGATCTTTCTCATCGGAGGCGATTTCCTGGGCGAATTTCTTGATCGTGGCCGTCTTGAAGGAAACCTTCCGGCCGCCCTGGACCGAGCCCCGGTCGCCTTTCCCTGTCGTCATACTGTCCGCCAGCCCTTCCCCGGTGGTGGCCCTGAGGTAGAACTCTGCCTCGAGGTATTCCAGGTTGAGCGCGAAATTCAGGATCGCGGAATCGCTGACGCCGTTGCTGTCGTCGGTGCCCTTGCTGGCATTGGCCGCGGCACCTGAGGCCAGTATTGCGGCGCCGGCTCCAAAGCCTGCCACCCCTGCGGCCCTGAAAAAACGACGCCGGTCCACAGCGTTTTCCGCGCTGCGGCTGATGGCGTCCGTGATGAATCGTTGTTCGAACATTGGGTGTTCTCCTGCCATTTTTCTAAAAATGGCGGGGGCAGGACTCCTCAGCTCGCACCCAACCCTGCGACTGCCCTCGTCGCCGCAGCCCTTTTGGCCGCAACCAAACCTACGCTACGCCCCCGGGCAGGAATCTGGGAAGACCATCCAACCGTCCACCGGGCGTGAAACGGGTGGAACATCTGCTGGAACGAACAGCCCTGCCATTGGTTACGCCGACGACGTGATGCGATCCGACTTCGGCGCCTGGCGCACCACAGACCCAAGGTGAACCATGGGCAGACCATCTTCGGTTCCGTCTGGCAGGTCGCTGTCTGCTGAATAACATGCCGCCCCCAGCGCAGGCGATCCGGATGGCGGGGGACACACCAATCGGACTAACGGCGTCGACGAGCCAGCCAGACGACGAGCGACAGTACAGCGACGACACCGAGCGCGACAGGACCAAAACGGCGCACCAGTATCGGCCACATGGTCAAGCCAAGGTCTAATTCGGCCGACGGCGCGGACCGGGGTAACGGAGACTCTCCAGCCGAAGGCCGAGTTACCGGTGACGCGGCTGCGGCCGACGGCCCAGTGGAGGCGGGCTCGTCCGGTTCCACTGTCTCCGGTCCTGCCGCCGAAGGTCCCGTGGCCGTCCCGGCCGCCGGTTCCGCGGCCTGCCCGCCGCCCACTGTCCCGGCCACGCACTGGACAAACTGGGCCAGCAGTTTGTCCGAGATGTCCTGGATGACACCCCGGCCGAATTGGGCCGGTTTGCCGGTGACGTTCATGTCGGTGGTCACGTCCACGGCGGTACCGTCGCCTTCCCGCGCCAGCACCGCTGTCACCGTGGCGCCTGCCGTGCCATTGCCGCGCTTGTCCTTCCCGTTCGCGGCAATGACCACGGTGTGCGAATCCTCGTTGCGTTCAAGGAATTCACCGGTGCCGGCATACAACATGGCGATTGGCCCGAGCTTGACCTTGACCGTTCCGGTGAACTGATCTCCGCTGACAGAAGTGAGAACCGCTCCCGGGAAACAGGGCGCGATATCTTCCAATTGGTTGAAGGAATGCCAAGTGTCCTCCAGCGAACCGGGAACCACGAAGTGATGTTTGAGTTCCACGTCTCCCTCTCGCCGTGTTCCGCTAGAGCCCCGCGGCCGTGGCGACCGCCCGCCTGGTCAGAACCTCCGCCAGGTGGCGCCGGTAGGCTGCGTCGCCATTGAGATCGCTGGCAGGATCGGTACCCTCGGCGGCGTGGGAGCTGGCGGCAGCGATCGCGTCCCGTGTCAGCGGTACCCCCGCCAGCGCCTGCTCGACCGCCGAGGCCCGCACAGGTGTGCTGGCCATATTGGTCAACCCGATCCGGGCCTCGGCGATGGTGCCGCCCTCCACCCGGACCATCGCGGCGACCGCGACGATGGACCACTGCTGGGCCACCCGGGTGAACTTCTCGTAGTGCGCGCCCCAGCCGGTGTACTTCGGCACCCGCACGTGGGTCAGGATCTCATCCTCGGCGATGGCGGTGGTGAAGTAGCCCTGGAAGAAGTCCGCGGCGGCCACCCGGCGTTCCCCGCCCGGGCCGGCCAGAATGAACGTCGCCTCTGCGGCCAGCACCGGCGCGGGCAGGTCGCCCGCCGGGTCGGCGTGTACCAGGGCGCCGCCGAACGTGCCGCGGTGGCGGACCTGCGGATCCGCCACCGTTGCCGCGGCCTTTGCCAGCAAGGGCACATAAGCGGTCACCAGCGGGTCAGTGGCGACCTGGTGGTGCGGCGTCATGGCGCCGATCAGCAGGGCATCCCCGTCCTCGCGCACCCCGGCAAGCCCTTCAATCCGGCCCAGATCGATGACCATCTGCGGGTCGGCCAGACGCAACTTCATCACCGGGATCAGGCTTTGCCCGCCGGCCAGCAGCTTCCCCGAGTCGCCAGCCTCGGCCAGCAGGCTCAGCGCCTCCGCGATGGTATTGGGCGCGGCGTAGTCGAATGCGCTCGGAATCATCGGACACCTCCGGTCATCTTGGCTTCTTCAAGTGCGGCCCACACGCGGGACGGCGAACAGGGCATCCTGATATCCTTCACGCCCAGATGCCGCACCGCGTCCAGCACGCCGTTGACGATGGCGGGCGTCGAGGCGATGGTACCCGCCTCCCCGACCCCCTTGGCCCCCAGCTGGTTGGTGGTGGAGGGCGTCTCGGTGCGTGCCGTGGTGTAGTGCGGCAGGTCGGGTGCGCCGGGAACCAAGTAGTCCACAAATGAGCCCGTGACCAGGGTGCCGGCGTCGTCGTAGACGGCCTCTTCATAGAGTGCCTGCGCGATTCCCTGTGCCAGACCGCCGTGCACCTGGCCCTCCACAATCAGCGGATTGACCACGACCCCGACGTCGTCCACGCAGACGTACTTACGGATCGAGACCCGTCCGGTCTCGGTGTCCACCTCGATGGCCGCCAGATGGGTGCCGTGCGGGAAGGAGAAATTCTGCGGGTCGAAGGTGGCATCCGAATCCAGGTTTGGCTCAAACCCGTCCGGCAGGTTGTGTGCCGAAAAAGTCGCCAAGGCGATCTCGCCGAGTCCCGTCGACTGATCGGTGCCTTTCACGCTGAACTTCCCGTCCGCGAACTCGATGTCGTCTTCGCTGGCCTCCATGAGGTGAGCGGCCACGACCTTGGCCTTCTCGATCACCTTGTCCGCCGCGGCGAGCACAGCCATGCCGCCAACTGTCAGCGACCTGGATCCGTAGGTATCCAGGCCCCGTTGGGAGATCTGCGTGTCGCCGTGCAGCACTTCGACGTTCTCGAACGGCACGCCGAGCTTGTCCGCCACGAGCTGGCTCCACGCGGTTTCGTGGCCCTGGCCGTGGGAGGAGGACCCGGTGACGACCTCGATGTTGCCGGTGGGGAGCACGCGCACTTGGGCGTGCTCCCAGCCGCCAGCGGCGTAGTTGAGCGCACCGAGCACCCGGGACGGGGCCAGGCCGCACATTTCGGTGAAGGTGGAGATGCCGATGCCAAGCTGGACTGGGTCCTTCGATTCGCGGCGCCGGGCCTGCTCGGCCCGGAGCGCGTCGTAGCCGAAGAGCTCCAGCGCTTTCGCAGTGGCCGCCTCGTAGTTGCCGCTGTCGTATTCGAGCCCGGCAACGGTAGTGAACGGGAATTCCTCGTGTTTGATCCAGTTCCTTTCCCGGACCTGAAGCGGGTCCAGACCCAGTTCGGCGGCGAGTTCGTCCATCATCCGCTCGATCGCAAAGGTGGCCTCCGGACGTCCGGCACCGCGATAGGCGTCGGTCCACGCCTTATTGGTGAACAGATTCGTGCATTCGAACCGGTAGGCCGGGAACTTGTAGATGGAGTTGTACATGAAGGCGCCCAGGATCGGGATACCGGAGGTAACCAGGCCCAGATACGCTCCCATGTCCGCCAGCAGGTTAACGTCCAGTCCCGTGACGATCCCCTCCTTGGTGGCCGAGAGCTTCAGCCGCTGCACCTGCGCCCGGCCGTGGTGGGCCGCCATCAGGGATTCGCTGCGGGTCTCGGTGTATTTGCACGGTTTGCCGGTGTGCCGGGCCGCCAGCACGGTAATGGCCTCCTCGGGTGTCACCTGCAATTTTCCGCCGAAGCCGCCGCCGACGTCGGGGGCGATCACGCGCACCTTGCTTTCCGGGATGGCCAGGGTCAGCGCCAGCATTAGCCGCAGGATGTGCGGTATCTGGGTGGCGGACCACACCGTGATCTGCTCACCGGTGGGGTCCACTACGGTCGAGCGGGGCTCCATGAAGGACGGGATGAGCCGCTGCTGGTAGAACGTGCGCTCGATGAGGACCTCGGCGCCCTCCAGCGCCTCACGGATCGGTTTGCCGGTGCCGGCCTCGCCCGAGTCAAAGACCCAGGTGGCCGATATGTTCGTGCCCAGGCCCGGGTGGGCCAGCACCGCATCCTTCGCCGCTTCCTCCAGGTCCAGGACGACGGGCAGCTCCTCGTAGTTGACGTCGACCAGCTCGACGGCGTCGCGGGCGGCGGCGGCGCTGCGGGCGATGATGCAGGCAACCACCTCACCGGCGAAAGCAACCTCATCCACGGCGATCGCCGGGTGTGAGGGGGCCTTCTGGTCGGGCGTGATGGGCCAGGCGTTGGGCAGGCTTCCCTGCTCGGCGGCCACGTCGGCTCCGGTGAGCACCGCAACGACGCCGGGGGAGGACTTCGCGGAGGCGACGTCGACCGAGGTGATCTTCGCGTGCGCGAACGGACTGCGCACCATCGCCAGATGCAGCATGCCGGGCAGCGTGATGTTGTCGGTGTACCTGGAGCGCCCGGAGATCAGATGGGCATCCTCCTTGCGGAGGCGGGCCCTGCCGACTTCGGCGGTGGTCATGCCACACCTGCCGTTTCAGTTTCGACGGTGTCCGAGGACACGGTGCCCTCCGCGACAGCCTGGACCGCGGCCACGATGTTCTGGTACCCGGTACACCGGCACAGGTTCCCCTCCAGGCCGTCCCGGATTTCCTGTTCGGACGGGTGAGGGTTTTCATCCAGCAGGGACACCGACTGCATGATCATGCCCGGAGTGCAGAAGCCGCATTGCAGTGCGTGGCATTCGTGGAAGGCCCGCTGCATTGGGGCGAGTTTCCCGTCCCGTGCCAGGCCTTCGATGGTGGTGACCCGGTGGCCATCGGCCTGGACCGCGAACATGGTGCAGGACTTCACGCTGGTGCCGTCCAGATGGACGGTGCAGGCGCCGCAGTTGGTGGTGTCGCAGCCAATCAATGTGCCGGTCTTGCCTAGCCGTTCGCGCAGGTACTGAACCAGCAGCAGCCGCGGCTCGACGTCGTCGGTATAGCTCACATTGTCGACTTCGACGGTGATCATTTTGGAACTCGCCATTGAGATCTCCTCTCGCTGGGAGGACGAGCACGGCTGCCCGGCTTCCAGTCTTGATGTGTCACACGTTACATCAAGCCGAGGGGTTGTGGGCTAGGGATTCCCAAGTTCGTACGCTGCCTCCTCATGGCCGGCGTCGGCCATGGGTTCGTGGTGGATCCGCGCGTCCATTTTGCTCAACCGTCCACCTTCCCCGCCCCAGTGCAGTGCAATGATCTCGGCGGCGATCGAGACAGCCGTCTCCTCGGGCGTCCGGGATCCCAGGTCCAGGCCGATGGGGCTGGAAAGTTTGGACAATTCGGCCTCGGTCAGGCCGGCCTCGCGCAGCCGCTCCAGCCGGTCGTGGTGGGTGCGCCGGGACCCCATCGCCCCCACGTAGGCCACGTTGTGGCGCAGTGCCACCTCAAGCAGTGGCACATCGAATTTCGGATCATGGGTGAGCACGCAGATCACCGTGCGGTCATCCACCTGGCCGGCGCCGATCTGTGTCTGCAGGTAGCGGTGCGGCCATTCCACCACCACCTCGTCCGCTTGAGGGAAACGCGCAGCCGTTGCGAAGACCGGGCGCGCGTCGCAGACCGTGACTCGGTAGCCGAGAAAGCTGCCCTGCTTGGCGACGGCGGCAGCAAAGTCGATCGCGCCGAACACCAGCATCCGCGGCTGCGGGGCGAAACTGACCACGAACACGCGCATTCCCTCGCCCCGCCGCTGGCCGTCCGGCCCATAGCTAAGGGTGGAGTTGCGGCCGGCGGCCAGCAGGCCCTGCACGTCGTCGCTGACCGCGTGGTCGGCGCGGTCGCTGCCCAGGGAGCCGCTGAATCCGTCCGGGCGGACCACCAAGTGGCGCCCGACCCAGGCCGGATCCGGGTGTTCGATCACGGTGACCATGGCCACCGGCCGGCCGGCGCCGACGTCGTCGGCCACCTGCGGCAACTGCGGGAAGGTCTCGGTCGAGACC
>JBBRKU010000119.1:0-6374 GCA_038231735.1 Actinomycetales bacterium
CACCCGCTGCGCCCAGAACCAGCTGCGGCGGATCCTGGCGTCGCTGGGCATCAAGATCAGCCGGGACATCATGAACGCACTCCGGGCCCTGGGGCTTTATCTGGTGGGAGTCGGTGATCTCATTGCGCCGACGACGAAGGAAATCCTGCACCAGGCCAAAGTGGTCAGCCAGGCCATTTCAGCCCAGAGCGGCAGCGCCGCGCTCGAGGCGCTGGCCTAGCACCGGATCCTCTGGGACGCTAGTCCTCGGCCCTGTCCAGCCGGCGCTTGGCGAACATGCCCAGAGCCCCGACCGCCACAACCAGAATCACAATCGTCACCGCGATGCCCCACGGGAAACCCGCCGCGGGCTGCGCAGCCGGTGAGGCCGCCGTCGTCGTCTGCAACGGAACTGGCGTGCCGGCGAGGGATCCACCGCCGTTGGCCGCTGCACTGCTGGCCGTGAAACTGAAGGTGCCTTCAATGGGATGGCCGTCAGAGGAGACCAGGCGCCAGAGGACCGTGTACCTGCCCGCCGGGCCGCCCGGTTTGAGCTGCTGGGTGGCCACGTGATCGACCACCTGCACGTTGCCCTGCGCCCAGTCCGTACCGTTGGCATCCTTGACCTGGATGGCGGAGCCAAGCGCCCCGGGAGTGTTGTCCAGGGTGATCGTGATGTTCGCAGGCAGGCTGGCCACGGTCGAACCGTTTGACGGGCTGGTGGTCTCCACCACGTCGTGGGCCGAGGCGGCGGAGGCGGATCCGAGCATCGTCAGCAGGACTACACAGGCGGCCAGCACGGTGGCCAGCACGGCGGCCGCGGTCTTCCGTGGCATCCGGCTACTACACTGCTCAGCAATCGTCATGACTCGACTTTCCGTTCGGGATGGGGATTTCCGTCCCACGTTACGCCAACGTGCCGGGAAGGTTGGGCGTTCCGGGCCGGGTCCCGCCGGGCAGGGCACGGGGTCCCGCCCAGTAGGATTCTAAGTACTCCGATTTATTCATCGCCTAGTGCTGGAGGGCATTCAGTGGCGCTTAAAGGCTCCGTGCTTGACCGTTATTTCCTTATTTCCCAACGTGGTTCCAACGTCCCCAGGGAGATCCGCGGCGGTTTTGCCACCTTCTTCGCGATGAGCTACATCGTGGTCCTGAACCCGCTGATCCTTTCCGGCGCGGACTCCTCCGGCCATGTCCTGGGCGTGGAGCGGGTCGCCGCCGCCACCGCCTTCGTGGCCGGAATCCTGACCATCCTGATGGGAGCCTGGGGCAAGCATCCCTTTGCACTGGCCACCGGGCTGGGTGTCAACGCCTTCGTGGCCATCACCGTGGCCACCCATCCGGGCCTGACCTGGCCGGACATGATGGGGCTGGTGATGATCTCGGGTATCACGATGTTCATCCTGGTGCTCACGGGATTCCGGACGGCCGTCTTCAAGGCCGTGCCTGAGGGGCTGAAAACCGCGATCGTGGTGGGCATCGGTCTGTTCATCGCCCTGATCGGCCTGGTCAATGCGGGCTTTGTCCGCCGCAACCCGGACGCCGCGGGCACCACCGTGCCCGTGGGGCTCGGCTTCGACGGAAAGCTGCTGGGCTGGCCCACCGTGGTGTTCGTCGTCGGCCTGATCCTGACCATCGCGCTGGTGGTGCGCAAGGTCAAGGGCGGCATCCTGATCGGCATCATCGCCTCGACCATCCTGGCCAACATCCTGGAGCTGACGCTTCACATCGGTCCCAGCTTCAACGGCAAGACCTTCAACCCCGCCGGCTGGTCCCTGGTTGCGCCGGAGCTGTCCAACTGGTCGCTGCCGGATCTGGGCCTGATCGGCAAGTTTGATCTGTTCGGCTCCTTCGCGCGTCTGGGCGCCCTGGCCGCGGTCCTGCTGGCCTTCGTGATCCTGCTCAGCATCTTCTTTGACGCCATGGGGACCATGGTCGGTCTGGCCGGGGAGGCCGGCAGCCTCAGGAAGGACGGCACCATCCCCAACGTCGACCGCGTGCTGCTGGTGGATGCCTTCGGCGCAATCGCCGGCGGCGGTTCCTCCGTTTCCTCCAACCAGATCTACGTCGAATCCGGCGCCGGCATCGGTGAAGGTGCACGCACCGGGCTGGCCTCGATTGTTACCGGACTGCTCCTGCTGGTGGCCATGTTCGTCACTCCGCTGATCAAACTGGTGCCGTTCGAGGCGGTAGCCCCCGCGCTCGTCGTCGTCGGCTTCATGATGGTCTCCCAGGTGGGCAAGATCGACTGGTCCGACTGGGGCATTGCGATCCCGGCGTTCCTGACCTTCACGCTGATGCCATTCACCTACTCGATCGCGAATGGCCTGGGCGCCGGCTTCATTGCCTACGTGCTGATCCGCACCGTCCAGGGCCGCGCCAAGGACATCCACCCGCTGATGTGGGCCGTTGCCGTCGCTTTCGTGATCTTCTTCGGCATCGGCCCGATCGAGCAGATCTTCGGTGTCAAGTAGTCTTTCCCTCCTTCGTTGAGAGCGCAGTTGGCGCCCATGTTTCCGATTTACATGGGCGCCAACTGTCCTTTCAACGGTGGGTTGGTGTGGCTCCCCGGGTGGTTTTGGGCCGCGGTTCTGGGATTCCGGACGGCTCGACGGCGGTGCCGCTGGCTTTGGCGGTCGGGGTGGGGTGAGCTGGGAGTATGGATTTCCCCGCCTTAGATATGGCCTTACCCGTTGACACTCGCCCGCAGCCATGGACGGGCCGCTACGACGGGGATGGCGCTGACCACCGGCGCTGGTGGCAGGCCGTCGAGCCGCTTGGCGAGGAGTCGCCGATCGAGGTTGCGCTGATCGAGCAGGTCGAGATCACGGCCGGGGGGTCTCTACGGGCCCGACCAGCGGAGCAGGCTCGACCAGCGGCGGTGCTGCTGGGCTTCTGCAGTGACGAGGGCGTCTGGCGCAACCAGGGACGGCTCGGGGCCGCCGCCGCGCCGGCCGAAATCCGCGCCGCGCTCGGCTCGCTGGCGTTCCATCTGGACCGCCGCGTGCACGATGCCGGTGACATCGCGGTCGTCGGGCCTGATCTGGAAGACGGTCAGGCGCGCGCGGGCACCGCCATCAGCGCACTGCTTGACGCCGGGGCGCTTCCCGTGGTGCTAGGCGGCGGGCACGAGACCGCGTACGCCAGCTACCTGGGCGTGGCCGGATCGCGGCGGATCGGCGAGGGGGCCCGGTTGGGCGTACTGAACCTAGATGCGCACTTCGACCTGCGGGACGAGCCCGTTCCGAGCTCGGGCACCCCGTTCCTACAGATGGCGCTGGCGGAAGCCGAGGCCGGACGAGAACTGCGCTACGCCGTCGTCGGCATCAGTGAACCGAACAATACGCGCACGCTGTTCGCGACCGCGGACCGCCTCGGCGTGCAGTACCTGCTGGACGAGGATTGCCAGGCGGAGCGTACGCGCGATTTTGTCGCCGCGTTCCTGGACACGGTGGACGTGCTCTACCTGACCATCGACCTTGACGTGATGCCCTCGGCGGTGGCCCCCGGCGTCAGCGCTCCGGCCGCCTTTGGTGTGCCGCTCGCCGTCATCGCCGCCGTCTGCCGCCAGGTTGCGGCCAGCGGGAAACTGTTCCACTGCGACGTCGCCGAACTGAACCCGGAGCTCGACGCCGACCACCGCACCGCCAAGGTGGCGGCCCGGCTGGTGAACACGCTGCTGTGCTGAGCCGCGGATCCGCCGTTGGATTGGGGCTAGATCCGGCGCACCCGGACCCCGTCGGCGGCCACAAAAAGCCGGCGCTCCGTGGGATCCGCGCAGCGGACCCAGAGCACGTTGCCGTTCAGCGACACATCGTCCACCTGGCCGCTGCAGATCACCTCGCTGCCGCGGAGGATTTCCACGCCTTCGCCGATGACCAGGCAGGCCCAGCTCTTCAGCCTTTCCGGGTTTGCGGCGGCCTGCGAGGCTGGAGCACCGCTTAGCACCTGGGCCGTCGCGGCCGGCGCACCAGCCGTAGTGGGGACGGACCTGACGTTGACTCGCGCTTTCATGAACCATCTACTCCTTTGTAGCGGGTATCCAATACTGCCTTGGTGCTAGCTGAGCGGGCCGACGGCGGACTCCGCGGCGGCGCGGATGGCACCGGCGGCGACCAGGCGGTCCGCTTCCTCCAGCTCCGGGGAGAGGAACCGGTCCGCTCCCGGTCCGGCCACGCTCGCGCGGAGCACCGCCAGCACCGCCGCGCCGGCCGGGCCGGGCTGCAGCGGGGAGCGCATGTCGATGGCCCGGGCCGCGGTCACCAGCTCGATCGCCAGCACGCGTCGCAGGTTTTCCACCGAGCGGCGCAGCTTCCGTGCGGCGTGCCAGCCCATCGACACATGGTCCTCCTGCATCGCGGAGCTCGGAATCGAGTCCACCGACGCCGGCACTGCCAGCCGCTTGCTGTCCGAGACCAGGCCGGCCTGGGTGTACTGCGCAATCATCAGCCCGGAGTCAACGCCCGGGTCGCCGGCCAGGAAGGCGGGCAGTCCGTGCGAGCGCGCCGGATCCAGCATCCGGTCCGTGCGACGCTCGGCGATGGAGGCAACATCTGCGGCGACTATGGCCAGGAAGTCCAGCACATAGGCCACGGGGGCGCCGTGGAAGTTGCCGTTGGACAGCACCCGGCCGTCCGGCAGCACCACCGGGTTGTCGATGGCGGCGGCAAGTTCGCGGGTGGCCACCAGGTAGGCATGGTCCAGCGTGTCCCGGGCGGCGCCGGCAACCTGGGGGGCGCAGCGCAGTGAGTACGCGTCCTGGACCCGGCTGTCCCCCACGCGGTGGGAGGCGACCATCGGGGAATTGGACAGGACGCGGAGCATATTGTCCGCGCTGGCCGCCTGGCCCGGGTGCGGGCGCAGGGCCGCGTGCAGCTCCGGCAGGAACACCTGGTCGGTGCCCAGCAGCCCCTCCACGGACAGCGCAGCGGTGATGTCCGCCGTCGTCAGCAGCTCACGCAGATCCGCGATGGCCATCAGCAGCATGCCCAGCATTCCGTCCGTGCCGTTGACCAGCGCCAGGCCTTCCTTCTCCGCCAGCACCACCGGCTCAATACCGGCTTCGGCCAGCAGCTCGGAGACCGGACGCCCGGAACCACCAAACAGCGTGCCATCGGGACCGGTCGCCTCTCCCTCGCCCATCAGCACCAGCGCACAGTGCGAGAGGGGTGCCAGGTCCCCGGAGCAGCCCAGCGAACCGAACTCGCGGACCACCGGGGTGATTCCGGCGTTCAGCACGTCCACCATGTTCTGCACGACGACGGGACGGATACCGGTGCGGCCGGAGGCGAGCGTCTTGGCGCGCAGGAACATCAGCGCCCGGACCACCTCGCGCTCCACCGCCGGGCCCATCCCGGCCGCGTGGCTGCGGATCAGCGATTTCTGCAGCTGCGTGCGCATGTCCGTGGGGATGTGGCGGTTGGCCAGCGCCCCGAAACCGGTGGAGATTCCATACGCGGGGACGTCCGAGTGCGCCAGCTCATCGATGTGCGCACGCACCTTGGCGACGGTGTCCAGGGCTTCCTGGCTGACGGTCACCTTGGCATCGTGGCGGGCGACGGCGATAACGTCTTCCAGCGTGACGCCGGAGCTGGAGAGCAGCACTTCGCTGGTTTCGAGGACTTCTGCGGTCATGATTACTTACCTTCTAAGTTGTTGGCGGTTCTTCCGGGGTCGAGTGAGCAGTTGGTGCGGGATACAGGTCTGTATCGGGCACCAAATGCTCAGTCGATGGGCTAGTTGCCTTCTGACATCGGGATGCGGACGCCGCGCTCCTCGGCTACCTCGATGGCGCGGTCGTAGCCGGCGTCGACGTGCCGGATGACGCCCATGCCCGGGTCATTGGTGAGCAGCCGCTCCAGCTTTTCGGCGGCCAGCGGCGTGCCGTCGGCCACGGAGACCTGGCCGGCGTGGATGGAACGGCCGATGCCGACGCCGCCGCCGTGATGGATGGAGACCCAGGTGGCACCGGAGGAGGTGTTGAGCATTGCGTTGAGCAGCGGCCAGTCCGCGATGGCGTCCGAGCCGTCCTTCATGGCTTCGGTCTCTCGGTACGGGGAGGCCACCGAACCGGAATCCAGGTGGTCCCGGCCGATCACGATGGGTGCCTTGACCTTGCCCTCGGCAACGAGCTGGTTGAACAGGACCCCGGCCTTGGCACGCTCGCCGTAGCCCAGCCAGCAGATACGTGCCGGCAGTCCCTCGAATTCAACATGTTCGGCGGCCGCATCGAGCCAGCGGTGCAGGTGCTCGTTTTCCGGGAAGAGTTCCTTCAGGGCCTGGTCCGTGACGCGGATGTCCTCGGGGTCCCCGGAGAGTGCCACCCAGCGGAACGGGCCAAGCCCCTCGCAGAACAGCGGGCGGATGTAGGCCGGGACGAAGCCGGGGACTTCGAA
>JBBRKU010000120.1:0-6370 GCA_038231735.1 Actinomycetales bacterium
GATCGTCGGCTCGGACGGCGCGACGGTGATCAGCGCCAAGGTCGACATGTCGATCCGGAAGCTCCCTGGCCAGACCCTGAAGGGCTCCGTGAGCGGCAATGCTTCGGGAAGCGGCTCGTCGCGGAGCCCGGACAGCGTGCTCAAGGAGGTCCAGCTCATGCTGGAACGCCTTGCCTGAACCAATCCGCCGACCGATTTACACTAGGCAACACATGGTGTGACTGGAGTTGCCAAAGAGAGCCACGTTAACGTTAATGACACCCTGCATGGGGGTCCATCCGTTGCGGAATGAAAATCTGGGCGTGTCAACGGACGCCCGATCTACGCCGCCAGGCTCCAGCGCGCCGCGATTACACTAGTTTGCGCCGAGGAACTGCTGCAGCCGGCGCACGCCCTCCGCCAGGTCCGCATCGCCCAAGGCGTAGGAGAGCCGAAGGAACCCGCTCGGCCCGAAAGCCTCGCCCGGGACAACCGCGACCTCCACCTTGTCAAGGATCAGCGAGGCCAGCTCCGCCGAAGTGGCCGGCCGGATACCGCCCAACTCGCGCCCGAGCAGTCCGCGGACGTCCGCATAGGCGTAGAACGCGCCGTGCGGAGTGGGGCAGTCAACGCCGTCGATCTCGTTCAGCCCGGCAACAATCGCCCGTCGGCGGCGGTCGAAGGCAATCTTCATCTCCTCCACCGCCGTCAGCGGACCGGAGACGGCCGCCAGCGCGGCCATCTGGGTAACGTTCGCCACGTTGGACGTGGCGTGGGACTGCATGTTGGTCGCGGCCTTGACCACGTCCGCCGGTCCGATCATCCAGCCCACGCGCCAGCCGGTCATGGCATAGGTCTTGGCCACCCCGTTCAGGATGACCACCTTGTCGCCCAGCTCGGGGGCGGCGGTGGCAATCGAGGTGAAGGGGACGCCGTCGTAGGTCAGGTGCTCGTAGATCTCATCGGTGACCACCCACAGCCCCTTCGAAGCGGCCCATTGGCCGATTTCCCGGGTCTGCTCCGGGGAGTAGACAGCGCCGGTGGGGTTGGACGGGGAGACGAACAGCAGGATTTTGGTCCGCGGCGTCATGGCGGCTTCGAGTTGGTCGATGGTGACCAGATAGCCCCGCTCCGGACCGGCAAAAACCTCCACCGGGACGCCCCCGGCCAGCCGGATGGCTTCCGGATAGGTGGTCCAGAACGGCGTCGGCATCAGCACCTCGTCACCGGGATCCAGCAAGGTGGCGAAGGCTTCGTACACCGCCTGCTTGCCGCCGTTCGTCACCACTACCTGGGATGCGTCCACCGCATAGCCGGAATCCCGCAACGTTTTCGCGGCGATGGCGGCCTTGAGCTCGGGCAATCCGGCGGCGGGGGAATAACGGTGGTTCCTGGGCTGGCGCGCGGCCTCGATAGCGGCTTCAACAATGTAATCCGGGGTCGGAAAGTCCGGTTCGCCCGCCCCAAAGCCGATCACAGGCCGCCCGGCCGCCTTCAGCGCCTTGGCCTTGGCATCCACCGCGAGCGTAGCGGACTCGGCAATCGCGGCTATACGTGCGGAGACACGGCGGGTGGCGGGGACGGCGGGAACAGCGCTAAGTTCGGCAGACATGAGGATTCTTTCTGAAAGGGGTTCAGGCTGGATTGGGCCTCGTCAATCTCCACTTTAGGGCTTTTCCCGCCCCGGTCGTAGTGCCGGTTCGACGTGGCGCATCAGATTGCGTAGACTGGTTCATCGGTGTTGAAATCGCCATGATGGCCCGCGCCTTCGAGGGGTTCCCGCAGGGAGTTCCGGAAGTGCAGGAGCGGGAGGCCATGGCGAAGGACGGCCGGTACAAAGGGTAGTGGCGCAATTGGTAGCGCAGCGGTCTCCAAAACCGCAGGTTGCAGGTTCGAGTCCTGTCTGCCCTGCGCATGGCTGTCGCGGCCGGAACGGACCTGTTGGTCTGGTCCGGCCCGCGGCGGCGCAGCGAATAGCCAGCAACGCAGGCTTCTGCGGAATGGTTCCGGACACATCGGAACCATTCCGGCGGATACGGCCAGCAGCAATCCAACAGACAATTTCCCGACAGACACAGATGAGTGAGGCTTAGGTGACCGAAACAGCTGCCAGCAGCTCCAAGGGACGCCCTGCCAGGAGGAACGTTAAGCCCAGCAAGCCCGGGTTTTTCGCTCGCATCGCACTCTTCGTCCGACAGGTCATTGGAGAGCTGCGCAAGGTCGTTACCCCGACCCGCAAAGAGTTGATCAACATGACCCTGGTAGTACTGGTGTTCGTTGCAATCATGATGGCAATCGTGACTGGCTTTGATCTTGCCTTTGGTAAGGCCGTGTTGTGGATCTTTGGCGGAAGCGGCCCGGCGGAGCACTAACCCGCTCACTTGCGCCGGCTCCGATAAGATTTTTTGCCGACGGGGTCGGTTCAAGCCTTTAAATGTCTACAGACATTTAAGTTCGGATATGGAAAGCAGGAAATAAGTGTCAGACCAGGAGCTCGAAGTAACTGAGACTGAGCTGGACGCGAGCCCCGCAGCGGCGAACGCTGCCGGCGGCTCGGACGCTGCTGCGCCCGAAACCGGAGACGCTTCGGTGGAAGATGCCACGGAGAACGACGGCGACGCGGACAATGCGGCCGACGACATCGAGGCCAAGGATGCCGCGCAGGACGCCACTGCAGAGAACGTGACTGCCCAGGATTCCGTGGAGGACGTGACCAACGAGGATTCCGTGGAGGACGTGCCCACCGAAGGCGCCACGGACGAGGTGAGCGCGGAGGACGACGGCGACCTGCTGGCCGCCGCTGCTGCCGCGGCCGCCGTGGACCCCGCCGATGAGTTCAAGGCAAAGCTGCGCCGCCAGGACGGTGACTGGTTCGTCATCCACTCCTACGCCGGCTACGAAAACCGCGTCAAGACCAACCTCGAGACCCGCATCCAGTCCCTGAACATGGAAGATTTCATCTTCGAGATCCAGGTGCCGATGGAAGAGGTCGTGGAGATCAAGAACGCGCAGCGCAAGGTTGTGAACCGCGTGCGCATTCCCGGCTACGTGCTGGTCCGGATGGACCTGACCGATGCCTCCTGGGGCGCCGTCCGCCACACTCCGGGTGTCACCGGCTTCGTCGGCAATGCCCACAACCCGGTTCCGCTGCGGCTGGACGAGGTGTTCTCCATGCTGGCTCCGGTCTTCGAGGAGGAGCAGGCGGAAGCCGGTAAGCCGGTCCGTCGGGAAGCCGCCGCTACCGTCGACTTCGAAGTAGGCGAGTCCGTGATCGTCAAGGAAGGTCCGTTCGAGACCCTGCCGGCCACGATTTCCGAGATCAAGCCCGAGTCCCAGACCCTGGTGGTCCTGGTCTCCATCTTCGAACGCGAAACCCCGGTGACGCTCTCCTTCAACCAGGTTTCAAAGATCTAGGTTGTCCCCGCAGTATCCAGATTTCGCCCCGGATCGGCCCGCTTAGCCGGCCTGGGGCGGTGGCCATCACGCCATGATGGCCAAAAACCTAGGGCGCGCTCCGTCTCCCTAGGAAAGTTATTGAGAGAAGGACCCGAAATTGGCCCCCAAGAAAAAGGTCACCGGCCTCATCAAGCTGCAGATCCAGGCAGGTGCCGCTAACCCGGCCCCGCCGATCGGTCCTGCCCTTGGTCAGCACGGTGTCAACATCATGGAATTCTGCAAGGCGTACAACGCTGCCACGGAATCCCAGCGCGGAAACGTTATCCCGGTTGAAATCACGGTTTACGAGGACCGTTCCTTCACCTTCATCACCAAGACCCCGCCGGCAGCCGAGCTGATCAAGAAGGCGGCAGGCGTTGCTAAGGGTTCCCCGACTCCGCACACCGTCAAAGTTGCACACCTGAGCAAGGCCCAGGTCAACGAGATCGCCACGCAGAAGCTGGTGGACCTCAATGCCAACGATGTCGAGGCTGCGGCCAAAATCATCGCCGGTACGGCCCGCTCGATGGGCATCACCGTAGAGGCATAGCCCTTCACGGCATCCGGTCCCGGTGGTCGACCAAGGGCGCCAGCGCCCGCGTGGAGATCCGGAACCACCAAGACAAACCTAAAGATCGACGGCGAGTGGCCCACCAGAGGTGGGTGCCGCCATCGTCAGTGGCAGGGCCCAGCGCGGTCCGCAGACCACAACTGCACAAGGAGAAACAGCAGCATGGCAAAGCGCAGCAAAGCATATGAGGCCGCGGCCGCCAAGATCGACGCAGACAAGTTCTACGCGCCGTTCGAGGCCATCAACCTCGCCAAGGACACTAACCCGTCCAAGTTCGACGCAACGGTAGAGGTCGCCTTCCGTCTGGGCGTAGACCCCCGCAAGGCCGACCAAATGGTCCGCGGCACGGTCCTGCTCCCGCACGGCACCGGTAAAGTTGCCCGGGTCCTGGTTTTCGCGACCGGTGACCGTGCCGAGGCCGCGGTGGCAGCTGGCGCCGACTTCGTCGGTTCCGATGACCTGATCGCCAAGATCGCCGCCGGTTGGACGGACTTCGACGCCGCCGTGGCCACTCCGGACCTGATGGGTAAGGTTGGCCGGCTCGGAAAGGTCCTGGGACCGCGTAACCTGATGCCGAACCCGAAGACCGGTACCGTCACGAACGACGTCGCCAAAGCCGTTGAAGACATCAAGGGTGGAAAGATCGACTTCCGCGTCGATAAGCACTCCAACCTGCACTTCATCATCGGTAAGGTTTCCTTTGACGCCAAGAAGTTGGCCGACAACTACGCAACCGCACTGGAAGAGGTGCTTCGACTGAAGCCGTCCGCCTCCAAGGGCCGTTACCTGCAGAAGGCGACTGTCAGCACCACGTTTGGCCCCGGCATTTCCGTCGACCCGAACGTCACCAAGGTGCTGACCGAGGTCTAAGGGTAATTCCCAGCCACTTTGCGTTGGTCTGACCGGTGGTCAGCCTTCGGCAAATGGGGGTCGGTGCAGCTGCGGCTGCACCGGCCCCATTTTTGTGTCCAGGGCCGGAGCAAGTGTTGGCGGCCGAACGGACGGCCGCGACTTGAATTGCCCAGCATCCAGGGAGACAGTATGGCAGCAGTGATCCGTGAAGCAACGGCGGCGGATATCCCGGCCCTGGTGGCCCTCGCAGCCGTGACGTTTCCGTTGGCCTGCCCGCCGGCAGCCGGAGCGGACGATATTGCTGAATTCATCCGGGTCAATCTTGGTCCGGAAAACTTTGCCAACTACATCGCCGATCCACGGCGGGTTGTTCTGCTGGCCGATGCCGGGGACCAGCTGCTGGGCTACAGCCTGCTGATGGCGATGCCCCCGTCGGATCCGCAGGTGACCTCGGCCCTGACCATCTTGCCGTCGGTGGAGCTGAGCAAGTGTTACGTTCATCCGGATGAACATGGAGCGGGCCTGGCCCGGAGGCTGATGGAGGCCTCCATCAGCCGCGGTGCAGCGGATGGCGCGGCCGGCATCTGGCTGGGCGTCAACAACGAAAATGCCCGGGCGCTACGATTCTACGAGAAGAGCGGTTTCCGCAGGGTGGGGACCAAATCGTTCCGGCTGGGGAGCCGCTTGGAAGTCGACTTCGTGCTCGAACGGGCAGTTTCATTCTTTGATCCCTCGGCCTAGTATTTGACTACCTTTGAGAAAGAAGCTTCAACGATGAAGTCTGACATCAGTATCGAAGTGCTGCACGTTCCGCAGTCCCTGGACGCTCCGGATGCCGGCGACTTCCTGGAAACGGCGGAGCTTGCCAATCTGGTAGAGGAACTAAACCAGGGAAACAATGATTTCTGGACCAGCCCGCAGGTTCGACTGATCCGGGCGCAGCCGGATGGCTACGAGGAGCAAACCGTCCTCCTCGCACGGGCCGACCGCAGGATCATCGGCCGCGCCAGCATCGAGATGCCGCTGAAGGACAATCTGCACTTGGGCAATGTGTTCGTCCAGGTGCACCCTGACTTCCGCCGCCAGGGCGTAGCAACGGCCCTGTACGCCGCCGCCGTCGAACGCCTGACGGCAGCGGGACGGAACACGGTTGCCGGCTGGAGTGACCATCGCGCCGACCTGAATGCAGACCCGGCCGCCGGTACCGGTGGCATCCTGAGGCCGAGCACCGGGACCGGGGACGTTCCGCTGGAAGCCGGCGCGGTGGCGTTCTCGCTGGGTCTGGGGTTTGGCCTCGAGCAGGTGGAACGCATGAGCGTGCTCAACCTGCCCGCGGACGCCGAACAGCTACAGGCGCTGGCAGCCGGCAACGGCCGGGCCGACGGCTACGAGCTCATCAGTTGGGGCGGTCATTGCCCGGATGAACTCGCCGCTGGCTACGCCGAACTGCGGCAGCGCATGAGCACGGAGGTTCCGCTGGGCGGTTTGGACCTGCGGGAAGAAATATGGACCGTGCCACGCATCCGCGAGGAC
>JBBRKU010000121.1:0-6363 GCA_038231735.1 Actinomycetales bacterium
ATGTCGGCTCGTCGCATCCTGGGGCTGGAGTAGGTCCCAAGGGTTGGGCTGTTCGCCCATTAAAGCGGTACGCGAGCTGGGTTTAGAACGTCGTGAGACAGTTCGGTCCCTATCCGCTGCGCGCGCAGGAAATTTGAGAAGGGCTGTCCTTAGTACGAGAGGACCGGGACGGACGAACCTCTGGTGTGTCAGTTGTACTGCCAAGTGCATCGCTGATTAGCTACGTTCGGATGGGATAACCGCTGAAAGCATCTAAGCGGGAAGCTCGCTTCGAGATGAGATTTCCATACACCTTGTGTGTGAGAGGCCCCCAGCCAGACCACTGGGTTGATAGGCCGGATGTGGAAGCGAGGACTAAAGACTCGTGAAGCTGACCGGTACTAATAGGCCGATAACTTACACCACACCACGGACCCAACGGATCCTTCAAAAGCCGTTGAACACGGTCCGTGACATAAGAACAAGACTGCTTGCGTCCACTATGTGGTTCCCAACCAACAACCCACCCCGTAAACGGGGGACGGGCCACCGGTCAGGGAACAAAAAAACACAACACCATACAGAACACCTGTAACCACAGAATTCCCACCACCACCGGACCAAACCCGGGGTGGGCCGGGAGGAAGAGTTACGGCGGTCATAGCGTGGGGGAAACGCCCGGTCCCATTCCGAACCCGGAAGCTAAGGCCCACAGCGCCGATGGTACTGCACTCGTGAGGGTGTGGGAGAGTAGGACACCGCCGGACACACATCAGCCAGGAGCCCCGCACACCGTGCGGGGCTCCCGGTCTTTAACCACCCCACCACCACTGACCGAGCTTGTCGAGATCAAGACGGGGCCTCGACAAGCCCGACCACCGGTCTCGGCCCGCGGGCGGTCTCCTTCGACCACCGCTGGCGTGTTCGTGGGTATCTGAACCCGTGGGTCAGTTTGCTTTATTGGCCGCAGGAGTGAAGGATGCGATGAGACCAATATCGGTTCGTAGAGAATCGCCGTCGTCCCCGGAGATCTATTTTGTACACTTTGCTGCGCACTATGGCCGCCAAAGGCCTGGCCATTTTCGCCGTCGTGTTCCTCGGGCTGAGCGCTGCTTTCCTGTTCGCCGGGTCCGCGAACGCCGTATCCCCCGCGCCGGTAGCGCCGGTCAGCGGAACTGATTGCACCGCAGTACCCGCCCCGGCTACCTGCACCGCTGAAGAGATATCGGCTGCTTGGGCTTCGAAGGCGGCTGCGGAATCGAAGGCGGCTGCGGAATCGAAGGCCGCCGCGGAATCGAAAGCTGCTCAAGATTCGAAGGCAGCTGCCGATGCGAAGGCCTCTGCCAGCCTCCAAGCGTCTGTCGATGCGAAGGCCGCAGCGGACTCTCAGGCGCAAGCATCGGCGGCCGCTGCTTCTGCCGCGGCCGATAGGGCCGCTGCGTCGGCCTCGGCCGCGATGAGTGTGCCCACCGGCGACGCCTACACGAGCACCTCTGAGTCGGCTTGGCCCACGTACAAGGCGACTTCGTCGGCGCCGATCAGCAATCCCGTGACAGACTCGGCCCAGGTCAAGCAGCAGGCCGACCTGAACAACGCCCAGCGCACTTCCGGTGGGACCAACATCATGACGCTGCTGCTGGTGATGGCCGCGGTAGTCGTGGTTGCCGGCGGGGCACTTGCGATCTTCGTATTGAACCGCAGGCACGCCGGGCGTCACTAAGCGTCACGGCGTTCAGCAGGCTTAACCCGACACGAGCTGACCCAAGCCGCGCGGACTATGCCTCCGGGCGGCCCCTGGGAACGCCGTCGTCGTCCGCCACGATTTCCTGGAGATCTTCGTCCTCAAGGCCCTCCAGGTCCTCGTCATCCGGGTCCTGGCCAATCGAGCCGCCCGCCAGGATCTTGAACGTCTGGGTATCCGCCGTGAGCATGATGGCGGCCTCGTCGCGGCGGTGCCGCAGCACGGTATCCAGGTAGGACTGCAGGGCCTCGGCCAGAGGCGCATTGCGGTCCTGCTTCTCCGACATGTACCAGCGGTGCTCCAGCACCTCGTGCACCACCTCGGCGGGCTCCAGCTTGCCGGAGAGCTCCCGCGGGATGGAGCGGACGATCGGCTCGAAGACGTGGCTGACCCACGAATGCGCGCTGATTTCCTGATCCAGGTCCGGATTGTTGTCCGCGCGGTAGGAATCCATGTCGTTGAGCAGCCGCCGGGCCTGGTTTTCCTGGGCATCGATGCCGGTCAGGCGCAGCAGCCGGCGCTGGTGGTGGCCGGCGTCGACCACCTTGGGCTGGAGCTGGATGGTGGAGCCGTCCGGCGTGGTCTTGATGGCGAACTCCTCCACGTCGAAGCCCAGCTCGTTCAGCCGGCGGATGCGGGCCCCGACGCGCCAGCGTTCCCCGAGCTCGAAGGACTCCTTGGCGGTCAGCTCCTCCCAGAGCCGGCGGTAACTGTCCATGATGAGCTCGCTGGTGGCCACGGGATCCACCTTCTCCTCGATCAGGCCGCCTTCGAGGAGGTCCATCAGCTCGCCGGCGATGTTGACCCGGGCGATCTCCAGGTCGTATTCGCGCTGGCCGTTGGAGAGATCCGGATATAGCTCGCCGGTTTCGGCGTCCACCAGATAGGCCGCGAAGGCGCCGGCGTCGCGGCGGAAGAGTGTGTTGGAGAGGGAAACGTCGCCCCAATAGAAGCCGATCAGATGCAGGCGCACCAGCAGCAGGGCCTGGGCGTCGATCAGGCGGGTCAGTGTGTCCCGGCGCAGCATCTGGGAGAAGAGGGCGCGATAGGGCAGGGAGAACTTCAGGTGGCGGGTCACCAACACCGGATCCAGCGGCGCGCCGGCCACGGTGGTGCGGCCGGTGATCACGGCGACGGGCTCGACGCAGGGCACATCCAGGCGCTGCAGCCGGCGCAGCATGTGGTATTCGTGCCGGGCCACGTGCTCGCTGGTTTCCTTGATGGCGATGACGGAGCCGGCCATGTGGGCGAAGCGCACCACGTGCCGGGAGATGCCGCGGGGGAGGGCAGCCAGGTTTTCGGCCGGCCAGTTCTCCAGCTTGATGTGCCATGGCAGGTCCAGCAGCTCCGGGGCCGCGGAGGCCGCCGTAATGTTCAGCGACCCCAGCACGCTGGCGGGTGGCGGCGTCTCGCGCGGGGCTGCGTCGCGGGGCCGCTTGCCCTTCTGCTCAAAGTCGGTGGGCTCGTCCGTCCAGTTGGCGCCTGCGGATTCGGTCATGGCTCAATTCTTCCTTAAAAAGGGAAGCGCGGCGGCATCCCGTAGGTTGCCGCCGCGCTTCGTCTTGTGTCCGTGGGTCTCGTCTGGGTCGGTCTCGACCGGCTTGGTCTCGACAGGCTCGACCTGCGGGTTAGTCTCCCACGCGCAGTCCGGACTTGCTGTCGAACAGGTGCACGTGACCCTGCTGCGGACGGACGAATACGGTGTCGCCCTTCATCGGAGGGCGCCGGCCGTCGACGCGGGTCACGATGTCGTGGTCCTTGCCGTCCAGCGTGGTGTGGCCGTAGATGTAGGCATCGGCGCCGAGTTCCTCGACCACGTCCACCTCAACCGGCAGGCCTTCGCCGTCCGGAGCGGTCTCCAGGTCCTCCGGGCGGACGCCGAGTGTCACCGTGTGGCCTGCGGCGGCCGCCAGGACGTCGCGCGGGACCTGGTAGACGACGCCGCCGAACTTCACGCCGTCGTCGACGACGGGCAGCTCCAGCAGGTTCATGGCGGGGGAGCCGATGAAGCCCGCAACGAACACGTTGTCCGGGTGGTCGTAGAGCTTGCGCGGGGTGTCCACCTGCATCAGCACGCCGTCCTTGAGCACCGCGACCCGGTCACCCATGGTCATGGCCTCCACCTGGTCGTGCGTCACGTAGACCGTGGTGACGCCCAGGCGGCGGGTCAGTGAGGCGATCTGCGTGCGGGTCTGGACGCGCAGCTTGGCGTCCAGGTTGGACAGCGGCTCATCCATCAGGAAGACCTGCGGGTTACGCACTATGGCGCGGCCCATGGCAACACGCTGACGCTGGCCACCGGAGAGGGCCTTCGGCTTGCGGTCCAGGTAGGGCTCAAGGTCCAGCAGTTTGGCGGCCTCGCGGACGCGGGTGGCGCGCTCTTCCTTGTTGATGCCGGCGATCTTCAGCGCAAAGCCCATGTTGTCCGCGACTGTCATGTGCGGGTACAGGGCGTAGTTCTGGAAAACCATGGCAATGTCACGGTCCTTGGGCGGAACATCGGTGACGTCGCGGTCGCCGATCAGGATCCGTCCGGAGTTGACATCCTCCAGGCCTGCCAGCATGCGCAGGGAGGTGGATTTACCGCAACCCGAGGGTCCAACCAGGACCAGGAATTCGCCGTCGGCGATTTCAATGTTGAGCTTGTCAACAGCGGGCGTCTCGGTGCCCGGGTACAAACGCGTAGCGTTGTCGAAAGTAACTGTAGCCACAGTTTTCAATCCCTTCATCGGCAGGTACGTGCCGAACGATCCGTTGTGAATGGTGAGTTATTCAGTTGTGTTGCTGCTGTGACGCCGCACAGCGTGTGTGTTGCGTCACAGACACAGTATGCCACAGGTTTCTGTGCGGAATTGTTCGACGGCGTCACACGGCGGCCGCTGTGACGGGTTCCTGCGTCCGCGGTCGCGTCCGCCGCCGCGGCCGCTCATTTTGCCCCGGACTCCAGCCGCGCGGCCAGAATCAGTTCAAGCAGAGCCGGAACGGACTCGGGCGAGGCGATCCGGAACTGCGCACCGGTCTCGCCGGTGCCGACTTTGACGCCGACGTCGCCGGGGCCCAGCGCCGCGAAGGCGTGCTCGTCCGTCACATCGTCGCCTGCGAAGACCACGGCCGTCGCCCCGGACGCGTCCTGCAGCTGGCGCAGCCCGTGACCCTTGTCCGCGCGCACCACGGACACTTCCAGCACCCGCTTGCCCTCGCTGATGTACGCACCGTCCAGCCCGTCCAGCCGTTCGTGCGCCTGGGCCACCGCAGCAGCAGCAACGGGGTCCTCGGCCAGCCTTGTGTGCAGCACGGCGCCGGCCGGCTTCTGTTCCAGTATGGTCCCGGCGTGCGAGCCGACAATTTCCTGCAGTATCCCGGTCACCACGCCCAGCACCTCTGCGGCGTGCGCGTCGAGGACCAGCGGCGGGGCGCCGTGCCCCAGCCAGAGCTCTGCGCCGTGACTGCCGATCATCAGGCTGTTGGCCGGCGGGCTGGCCACGGCACGCAGGCTGGCCAGCGCCCGTCCGGAGATCAGCGCCGTGGTGGTCCAGGGCAGCTCGGCAATGGCGGCGAAGACGGCCGCGGCCGCGGGCAGCGGCCTGGCGTCCTCGGCCCGCGACACGATGGGGGAGAGGGTGCCGTCAAAGTCCATGGCCACCAGCAGGTGCCCGGTCCGGCAGACACGTTCGACGGCGTCCGCCAGCTCCGCGGAAATGGCACCATTGTGTTCGGGGCGAGGCTCCGGAGGGTGCGGATCAGGTGTCATCCCGGACCGCCTTCTCGCCCAGCGCGGCCAGGAAATCGCGCGACCAGCGTTCCACGTCGTGGTCCACAATCTGCCGCCGCATGGCGCGCATCCGGCGGCTGGCCTGGCCCGGGCTCAGGTTGACCGCATCCATGATGGTGCTTTTCAGCCCGTCAATATCGTGCGGATTGACCAGCAGCGCCTGGCGGAGCTGGTCCGCGGCACCGGTGAATTCGCTGAGCACCAGGGCGCCGGTGTTGTCGACCCGGGCGGCCAGATATTCCTTGGCCACCAGGTTCATCCCGTCCCGCAGGGCGGTCACCAGCATGACATCCGCCGCCAGATAGAGGGCCACCATCTCCTCCACCGGATAATTGTGGTGCAGGTACCGCACGGCCGAGTTCTGAAGGGTGTCGAAGGTGCCATTGATCCGGCCCACCATGCCCTCTACCTCTTCGCGCAGCAGCCGGTAGCTCTCCACTCGCTCCCGGCTGGGGCTGGCCACCTGGATCATGGCCGCGTCCTCCACCGTAAGCTGCCCGTCCGTCAGCAGCTCGCCGTAGGCCTTCAGCCGGTGCGTAATGCCCTTGGTGTAGTCCAGCCGGTCGACGCCCAGCAGGATGGTCTTCGGGTTGCCCATGTCGCGACGGATCTGCTTGGACCGCTCAATGACATCCTCGCGCTGCGCCAGGCTCTGGAGCTGGTTCACGTCGATGGAAATCGGGAAGGCTTCCGCCCGCGCGATGTGACTGACCTCCCCGTTCGGCCCGCGGACATGGACCTGCTTCTGCTTGACGCTGGCGCCCAGGAACCGGCGGGCGGAGCGCAGGAAATTGGCCGCGTCATTGGGGCGTTGGAAACCGATCAGGTCCGCGCCCAGCAGGCCGTCAATGATGGAACGGCGCCACGGCAG
>JBBRKU010000122.1:0-6336 GCA_038231735.1 Actinomycetales bacterium
CGACCAGCTGGAGGTCATCGCCCGGCAGGCGGAGCTCACGGTGGACGCGATGCGCCAGCTGGACAATCTGGACCAGCTGGAGGACTACTGGATCGAGATCCTGCGCCTGGCCAAGCGCGCCGAACGCACTCATCGGGTCTTTGTCAGCGAGCTGCTCCGCGACCACAAGCCCATCCCCTACGCTCGGTACCGCGATATTGCGGACCAGCTGGTGGATGTGACGAAGGATATGCGCCGGGTGGCAACACAGGTGGGCAGCATCATCGTCAAGGAATCCTAGGGTGACGGGTTTCCTCCTCGTTGCAATCTGTGTCCTCGCCGCCGCCTTCGCCTTCCTGAACGGATTCCGGGACGTCTCCTCCGCCATCGCAGTGGCGGTGCGCACCCGCTCCCTCACCCCCACGGTTGCCGTGCTGCTGGCCGGGCTGTTCAACCTGATCGGGGCGCTGCTGAGCGTCTCCTTTACGGTGGCGGTGAGCCAGCAACTTTTCAGCCTTCCGCCGGGAGCCCCCGGCCTGGGTCTGCTGGCAGCAGGTCTGGCCGGGGCATGCATCTGGGGCGTCTACCAGTGGTGGCGGGGCTACCCGTCGTCGTCCACCCATGCGCTGATCGGCGGTATCGCCGGCGCCGCGGGGGGCTCCGTCCTGAAGGGAGAGCCGGCGCTGGTGGGCCTGGACTCCACCCTGCTGTGGCTGGTGCTCCTGCCGCTGCTGATATCCCCGGTGGTGGCCTTCGCGCTGTCCTTCCTGGCCGTCTATCCGGCGGTGTGGGCGGCCCGGCATTCGCAGCCAAACTTCGTAAACCGCCGCGTGCGCCGCGGACAATCCGTGGCAAGTGCCGCCGTCGCCTTTGGCCACGGACTGCAGGACGGCCAGCGCACGACGACGGTCATCCTCCTGGCGCTCGGGGCGGCCGGCCTGCGCACGGGTTCCGACATTCCGGTCTGGGTACAGATTTTCACCGCCGTACTGCTGACCGCCGGTACGCTGGCCGGGGGCTGGCGGATCTCCCACACGCTAGGCAGCCGGCTGGTGCGGATCGACCCGATGCGCGGGCTGGTGGCCCAGCTGGTCAGCGCCGTGATGCTGTTCCTGGGCGCCATCGCGCTGCACTTCCCGCTGTCCACCACTCACACCGTCACATCGTCGATCGTCGGGGCAGGTGCCAACCAGCGCATCTCCGTGACCAACGGCCGGCTGTGGCTGCGCGTCCTGACTGCCTGGCTGGTTACACCCATCGCCTCGGCCCTGCTGGGCGGCATCATCTACCTGGCCCTGTCGCCGCTGCTCTAGCCTTCGCCGCTTGACGTCTCGTGTTTCCTTGTCGCGCCGGGGGCGCATCGTCAGTCGGCGGCCATCGCCGCGAGCCAGCATGAGGCTGAGGATCAGGCGTTCATTGACGCGATCTCCTCGGAGGGAGAGACCTCCGAGGACACCGCCGAATGAAGCGAGGGGACGTTTACACCGCCGCCGCCAAAGGCGCTTACACGGGCAAACCCGGTCCGGTGGTAATTGTGCAGGATGACCGTTTCGATGCGACCGCTTCGGTGACTGTGTGTGCAATTACGACGGTCGCCCTCGACGCTCCCCTAATGCGGATTCATGTTGAACCGTCCCCCGCGAACGGTCTGATTCGGCCCAGCGAGCTCATGGTGGATAAGGTGGCGGATAGCCCCGGACCAACCTTCAGGAGCACCTGGGCCGGCTTTCCGATGCGGACCTTGTGCGACTCAACCGCGCTCTGATCGTTTTTCTGGGTCTGGTGTACTAACCAGGGACTATCCGAAGCGGCCGGAGACGTAGTCCTCGGTTGCCTTCACCGACGGGTTGTTGAAGATGGTGGTGGTCTCCGCGTACTCGATCAGCTTGCCGGGCTTGCCGGTGCCCGCGATGTTGAAGAAGGCGGTCTTGTCCGAGACGCGCGCGGCCTGCTGCATATTATGCGTCACGATGACCACGGTGTAGTTGTCCTTGAGCTCATTGATCAGGTCCTCGATCGCCAGTGTGGAGATCGGGTCCAGCGCGGAGCACGGCTCGTCCATCAGCAGGACCTCGGGCTCGACGGCGATGGCGCGGGCAATACAGAGGCGCTGCTGCTGCCCGCCGGAGAGCCCTTGGCCGGGCTTGTGCAGCCGGTCCTTCACTTCATTCCAGAGATTGGCCCCGCGCAGGGACTTCTCCAATAGGGCATCCGCCTCGGAGCGGGAGATGCGCGTGTTGTTCAGCCGCACCCCGGCCAGCACGTTTTCCTTGATGGACATGGTGGGGAATGGGTTGGGGCGCTGGAAGACCATGCCGATCTGCCGGCGCACGGTCACCGGGTCCACGCCGGGACCGTACAGATCGTCGCCGTCCACCAGCACCTGGCCGTGGACATGGGCACCGGGAATCACCTCGTGCATGCGGTTCAGCGTCCGCAACAGGGTTGATTTGCCGCAGCCGGACGGGCCAATGAACGCCGTAACGGCCTTGGGCGCGATGTCGATGCTCACGTCCTGCACGGCGAGGAAGTCCCCGTAGTAGACGTTGAGGTCTTTGACGTTGACGCTCTTGGACATGTGTCTCCTTCTAAAAGTATGGAATCAGCTGCACGCGCTCAGCGGCCGCGCTTGGGGGCGAAGATCATCGCAATGACCCGCGCAATCAGGTTCAGGACGACCACCAGAAGCACCAGCAGCAAAGCGGCGCCCCAGGCCTGATTGTTGGAAAGGGCAATATCCTGGCCAGGGAATTTGTAGCCGGTGTACGCCATCACCGGAAGGGTCTGCATGGGCCCGGAGAGCGGATTGCCATTGAACGCGTCGGTGAAGCTTGCGGCCATGAAGATGGGGGCCGTTTCACCGATCACCCGGGCAATCGCCAAGGTGATGCCGGTGGCGATACCGGCGATCGCCGTCGGAATGACGATCCGCACGATGGTGACGTACTTGGTCACGCCCAGCGCGTAGGAGGCCTCGCGCAGGTCCGACGGGACCAGCCGCAGCATCTCCTCGGAGGAGCGCACCACGGTGGGGATCATCAGGACCGAAAGGGCGACGGCGGCGGAGAGTCCGCTGAAGGCCTTCGGCCCCACCAGCAGGGAGAAGAGCGAGAAGGCGAAGAGGCCGGCGACGATGGACGGTATACCGGTCATCACGTCCACCAGGAAGTTCACCACGCGGCGCAGCCAGAACGTGGGCGCGGCGTATTCCACCAGGTAGATGGCCGTCAGCAGGCCGATCGGCACGGAGAACAGTGTGGCCAGTCCGGTGATTTCCAGGGTTCCGACGATGGCCTGCAGGGCCCCGGAGGAGGTGACCAGTTCCAGCGTGTTCGGGTCGATCTTGGAGGCGCCGCCGGAGGTGGAGATGAAGTCCCAGCTGAGGATGCCGATGCCCTTGCTGGCCACCGTCCACAGCGTTGACACCAACGGGACCAGCGCGAGAAGGAAGGCCGACGTGACCAGGCCCCGGATGAAGCGGTCCACCGCCCTGCGCCGGTTCTCCACCGTGACGGACAGGACCCAGATGGCGATCAGGTAGAACAGCCCGGTGAAGGCCATCAATCCGAACCAGTTGAAGCCGATCAGCCCCATCACCGCGGCCGCCAGCACAAACGCGCCCGCCAGGGTGTAGAGGGTGATCCGTTTGGGCAGCTGCCCGGTGGAAAGCCGGTTGCGGGGTGCCTGCCGGGCGGCCGTCGGGGTTGCCGTGCTCATCTCTTGGCTCCTTCCGCGGTGTTCTGGCCCGCATCCTGGTGCGGGGCGTTGCCGTTTTGGCCGGCCCCGGGAGCGTCCGGGTGGAGGACGACGACGGGGCTGACGCTGGCGTCGTCGGCCGTCCGCTCCGCAGTGGATATTTGTTGCGAGCCGTCCGAGTCGGGCCCAACCGGCGTGGCGCCCCTCCGGGATTTCCGGGACTGCGGCTTGCCGTTGACGATCAGCCGGGCCACCATGTTCACGGCCAGCGAGATAACGAAGAGCACCAGGCCGGTCCCGATCAGGGCGTCCCGCTGCAGGCCGGTGGCTATCGGGAAGTTCAGGGCGATGTTGGAGGCGATGGTCTGCGAGTTCTCGCCTTCCGTGATCAGCCGGAAGGAGGTGACGATAGCCGGTGAAATGATCATCGCCACGGCCATGGTTTCACCGAGGGCTCGGCCCAGACCCAGCAGGATGGCGCTGACGACGCCGGAACGGGCATAAGGGAATACGGACAGCCGGATCATCTCCCAGCGGGTGGACCCGAGAGCCAGGGCCGCTTCCTCGTGCAGTTTGGGGGTCTGCAGGAAAATTTCGCGGGAGATGGACGAGATGATGGGCAGCACCATGACCGCCAGCACCACGGAGCCGGTCAGGATGCTGGAGCCGGTGGAGGTGACTTTGCCCCCGAAAAGCGGGATCCAGCCCAGATAGGTGTTCAGCCAATCCTGCATCGGCAGCAGGAAGGGCCGCATCACCAGGATGCCCCACAGGCCAAAGACCACCGACGGGACGGCGGCGAGCAGATCGACGATGTAGCCGAGGAAATTGGCCAGCTTGCGGGGGCTGTAGTGCGAGATGATCAGCGCGATGCCGATGGCCACCGGGGTGGCCATGATGAGGGCAATGATGGAGGCCCACACCGTGCCGAACGCCAGTGGTCCCACGTACGCCCAGAAGCTGGCGAAACCGCCGGTCACGCCGGCCTTGAGCTCCGCATTGGTGGTCCAGTTGACACCGATCGCGGGCAGGGCCCGGATGATGAGGAACAGCGCCACCCCGGCCAGGATGACCATGATGGAGACGGCGGCCGCGGTGCTGAGGAACTTGAAGATCCTATCCGCCGGTCGGGCCCTGGTGGCGGCCGGGATGCCCGTGGCAGCTGCAGATGATTCGCTCACGAAGTGCTTTCTTTGAGCCGGAAATGGATGGTTCCTGGAAACTGAAGAAACCGGCCGCCCCGGAATGGGTAGGGCGGCCGGCCCTCAGACACGCGGTGGCGTGGCTATGAGATCTTCTTCAGTGTGTCCTGGATCTTGGATGCCAGCTCTGACGGGATCGGTGCGGATCCGGCGTTCTTGGCGGCAATCTTCTGACCCTGGTCGCTGACAATGTAGCCAACGTAGGCCGTGGCAAGCTTGGCCTGCTTGGCATCCTTGAACTGGGTGCACAGGATGTCGTAGGAGATCAGCGGGATCGGGTAGGCGTCCCCGGAGGTCAGCTTGGTGTAGTCGATGTCCTGGGACAGGTCCCCGGCCACGGCGCTCTTGGCGGGGCTGACGCCCGTCGCGATGGCCTTCGTCACTCCGTCCTGGCTGAAGTCAACGTACTTGTCGCCGGCCTTGATGGAAGCGGCCTTGAGGCTGCCGATGGCGCTGTGGTCCGCGTAGCCGATGGTGCCGTCGCCGGCCTTGACCGTGTTGACCACACCGGAGCCACCCTGCTGGGCTGAGGAGCCTGCGATCGGCCACTTGTTGCTGACCGGGCTGGTCCAGACGGCCGGGGCTACCTGGTGCAGGTAGTTGCTGAAGTTCTGGGTGGTGCCGGAGCCGTCGGAGCGCGTCACGGTGGTGATCGCGGTGCTCGGCAGCGTGGCCCCCGGGTTGTCCGCCTTGATGGCCGGATCGTCCCAGGTCTTGATCTGCTGGGTGAAGATCTTGGCGATCGTATCCGCGGAGAGCTGCAGCTTGTCAACACCCTTGACGTTGAAGACGACAGAGACGCCGTCGAGGTAGACCGGCAGGTTCACCGCTCCGCCGGTGCCGCACACACCCTGAGCCTTGGTGGCCTGGTCGGCGCTGAGGTAGGCATCCGAACCGGCGAAGTCGTAGGAGCCGGCCGTGAAGTTGGTGACGCCGCCGCCGGAGCCCTGCGACTTGTCGTAGTTGACCGTCACGCCGGGGGCCTGGGCCTTGAAACCTGCGGTCCAGGCCGCCTGGGCGTTGGCCTGGGCGCTGGAGCCGCCGGCCGTAATGGTGCCCGAGAGGCTGCTGTAATCGACGCCGCCGGACGTGCCTGCCGCGGGCGATCCAGTACTGCCCGAACCGGCATTGGAACCCCCGCCGCACGCGGTCAGTGCCAGAGCGCCGGCTGCAATAACTGCCGCAGCGCGGCCAAAGCGAAGAACCTTCACTAGTGTTGCCCCTTCCGAGGGAATAGTTGAATATCGGATCCCCGAAGGGAATCTGTCATCTGCGTAGCCGACGCACGCAGGCATGCATGGATTGGCCTTACAATTCGAAGTTAGGCGCGCCAGGTAACGGGAATGGCTATCCAAGGTGAACGGAGGGTAAACGCCGGAGGACCATTCGTGGATACCTCCCCGGTCCCCATTGCGCCAATGCTCCAACAGGCGTAGGGACGCGCAACTCCCCCGGTCAA
>JBBRKU010000123.1:0-6300 GCA_038231735.1 Actinomycetales bacterium
CTCGCTGGGGCTGATCCAGATGACGCGCAAGCGCATGGGCACCGGTCTGCTGGAAGTCTTCGGCGAGCAGTGCGAGCAGTGCGCCGGACGCGGCACCGTGACGCACGACGTTCCGGTTGAGCACCGCCGTGCGCACACCATTGCCGCCGAGCAGCACCACCCGCAGCCGCGCAATGAGTCCGCCCGGCAGGAGCAGCCGCGGTCCGCGCGCAACGAGAAGAAGCGCAGCCGGAGCCGTCAGCAGGGCACTGATCACGAACTGGTTGAAAGCCATGGGCATGAGGAGCTGAGCGAGGCAGAGCGGCACGCGAAAGCGGACGCTGCCCGGGCCGCGCTGGCCACGATTGCTGCGGCCACGCACGCTTCCCATCACGACGACGGCCACGGCGCTGCGGCGCACAACGGCAACGGGCAGGCTGGGGCTGGCGCCGCGATCATTGGCTCCGCGAACGCAGGTTCCGGCAGCGCAGGATCCGTGGACGAAGGGTCCGGCAGCGCAGGATCCGGGCGCGGCGCAGGCAGGCGTGCCGACGCGGCCCAAGGCTCCGGCGCAGGCCTGCCGACCGCAGACATGTCCGGACAGTCTGCTGACAGCGGCCAGCAGCAGGAACAGAGGAAGGTCGCGGCCGATCGGATTCATGACGGCAATGCGGCGATGCTGACCATCGGCGGCGAAGCCGTTGAGCTTCCTCGCGGCGATCACCACCCCGCTGAGCGGCCAGCCGATCCGGCGCGGACGCTTGCGGGTCTGGCGGAGGCGCTGGATCAGCTCTCCGAGGGCTCGGGCACTGAAGGCCACGGCGCCGGAGCACACACCGAGTCCGGTGACCACTCCGGTCTGGACAGCGAGGGACAGCCGCTGCGGGGTCGCGCCCGCCGGGGCCGCCGCAACCGGAGCGCCAGCCGCGCCCAGGGTGCGGCAAATGCCAACGAGGTCCAGCAGCGATCGGCCGAGTCCGTCCAGGCGCGTTCCTCGGAAGGTGCTGGGCAGCATTCCGCTGGGCAGGATCAGCAGGCCGACGGCGCGGCGAAGATCCCCGCCAAGCCGACGCAGGCGCCCAAGTCGGGCAAGCCCGCGGCGGAACCGATCATACTGGGCGTTGGCGTTCCCGCCTCGGACCTCTAGGCAACCAGCAGGCAACTGCGTAAAACCCCGGCCACCAGGCGATAAGCATGGTGGCCGGGGTTTTTGGTGGCTGGGGTCTCCGTGGCGTCGTGTTTCGGTGGTCGACGGAGGCCGCCTGCGGCCCAGTGGAGACCGGCGTCGCCCTGTCCATCGCGTAGGGACCTGACGACGCCCGTCGGCACGATGGCCGGCCGCCGGGTAGGGTGGGAAGTTGACACGGGGTGCTGCGCCAAAGGGCCGGCTGAGATCCAGACCCGTTGAACCTGTCCGGCTAGCACCGGCGAAGGGATGTCTGATTTGACTACCAACCAGTCCGTTGCGGTCCCGCGGGTACTGAGCATAGCCGGTTCCGACCCGTCGGGCGGCGCCGGAATCCAGGCCGATCTGAAGAGCATCGCTGCCAACGGCGGCTACGGAATGGCCGTGATCACGGCCCTGACCGCCCAGAACACGCAGGGTGTGCGCTCCGTCCATGTCCCGCCGGTGGAGTTCCTGAGGGAACAGCTGGACGCCATCTCCGATGACATCGCCATCGACGCGGTGAAGATCGGGATGCTCGGCGACGCGGGAGTCATCCGAACCGTCGCGGACTGGCTGCACCGCAACCGGCCCGTCGTCGTCGTGCTGGATCCGGTCATGGTCGCCAGCAGCGGCGACCGACTGCTGGCCCCGGAGGCGGAGCAGGCGCTGCGCGCTCTGTTGCGGCACGCCGATCTTGTGACGCCCAACCTTCCGGAACTGGCCGTGCTGCTCGCGGAACCGGTGGCCCGGACATGGGAGGAGGCCCTGCAGCAGGGCAAGCGGCTGGCCGGCCGGGACGCCATCACCGTCCTGGTCAAGGGCGGCCACCTGGATTCCGCCGACTGCCCGGACGCGCTGGTAGAACCGGACGGAACCATCACCGAATTCGGCTCCGCCCGCGTGGCCACGGCCAATACGCACGGCACCGGTTGCTCGCTCTCCTCCGGGCTGGCCACCGCGCAGGTCCAGCTGGAGGACTGGAGCGCCTCGTTGGAGCGTGTCAAGGCCTGGCTGCACGGTGCGCTGCTCCACGCCGACGCGCTGCAAGTCGGATCGGGCCACGGGCCGGTCAACCACTTCCATGCGCTGTGGGCGCAGCAGCCCCCGGCGGGCAGCGCATTCTCAGCGCAGCTCTGGGAAGAGATTTCCGGACTGCGCAGGGCCATCTTCGAGTTGCCTTTCATCCGTTCCTTGGCGGACGGAACGCTGCCGGAGGACCATTTTGAGTACTACCTCGCGCAGGACGCGCTCTACCTGAACGGCTATTCCCGGGTCCTGGCCCGTGCCAGCGCCCTGGCCCCGACCGAGGCGGAGCAGCTGTTCTGGGCCCATTCGGCACAGGTCTGTCTGGCCGTGGAAACGGAATTGCACCGAAGCTGGCTGGGCCCGGACCGCATACAGCCGCCGCAGGGGCCGGTGACCAAGGGTTACTTGGACCATCTGCTGGCCGCCAGCACCCGGGGCAGCTATGCGGAGCTGGTGGCGGCGGTGCTGCCGTGCTACTGGCTGTACGCTGACGTCGGCGCCACCCTGCATGCGGCGTTCAGGGCCAACGACGACGGCGGCCGGCACCCCTACGGTGCCTGGCTGGAGACCTACGCGGAAGAGGAATTCGCCGCGGCCACCCGGACCGCCGTGGGCTTCCTGGACGCCGCCGCGCGCAACGCCTCCCCGACGGAGCTCGCACGGATGCGCGAAGCCTTCCGGTATTCCTCGGAGTTTGAGCTGGACTTCTTCGACGCACCACGGCTGCACGCTTAGGAGCAGGCGCCGGAGCTGTCCTCGCCCGGACCCGACCCGGCAGGCCGTTGTCATAGCGCGTTGAGGCGGGTTTGGGGCCGGAAGTAGGTGTTCCGGAGTGGTTTTTGCTGGGGGTCGATGTCCGGCGGCGGGATGAACCAGGGCGCGCCGGTGCTCATGTCGATCCGCCAGCGTTCCTGGTGCCGCACCAATAGCCCTCACGAGGTACGGGAGCGTGACCTTTCTCAACCGGCGATCATCTCAACCGGCGACATCAACCGGCGGCGCGCCGCGTCCATTGCGCCCCCAGACGCTCTGGACGGGCTAAACTCGATACGCACGGTTCCTGCTAAGGGAAGGTGGCGGCGCCTGGCGGTGACAATCACTTCCTGGCCGTCGGTGCCAGCCTCATTTGCGGCTGAGGGTAAAACTAGCGTATTCTAGATCTTCGGTGCTTACGCCAACACAGGGCAACGACTCCATGGTAATGATCCATTGAGGTCCACGGCGTTGAGGCACAGTGTGAACACAGGCGGTGTGGAACTGACACGGTGCGAAATGAGCACGGTGTCGTGAGCACGGCTGGAACCTGGCAACCAATTGCCGGTTCCGCACGCAAACTTTGTAATAAACGTCGAGAGAAGTGAGTTTCCCAGTGGTGTACGCGATTGTCCGCACAGGCGGCCGCCAAGAGAAGGTTTCCGTCGGAGACTTCGTGACCATGAACCGCGTCCGCGGTGGAGCCGGCAGCACCCTTGAGCTGCCCGCCTTGCTGCTGGTTGATGGTGAGAAGATCACCTCCGCCGCGAAGGACCTGGCCAAGGTAAAGGTTACGGCTGAGATCCTGGAGGATCTTCGGGGACCGAAGATCGTCATTCAGAAGTTCAAGAACAAGACCGGGTACAAGAAGCGCCAGGGTCACCGTCAGGAACTGACCAAGGTCAAGATCACCTCGATCGCATAACTGCGGTCCCGGGTACCAGTCGTCTCAGTCAAAAGGATAGGCATTTCAAATGGCACATAAAAAGGGCGCGAGTTCCACTCGCAACGGCCGTGATTCAAACGCTCAATACCTGGGCGTAAAGCGCTTCGGCGGTCAGGTCGTCAAGGCCGGCGAGATCATCGTCCGCCAGCGCGGAACCCATTTCCACCCCGGCGCAGGCGTTGGCCGCGGTGGCGATGACACGCTGTTCGCTCTGGAGGCAGGCGCGGTGGAGTTCGGTGCACGCGGCGGACGCCGTGTAGTGAACATTGTTGTAGCTGCCGCTGCGCAGTAGCAACACAAAGCTTTTCCAGGGGAGCGGGCCGCTTGGCTCGCTCCACTGGCTTTTAACCGCGTAACCCAACTGCGTGCGGCTGGACTCGGCAGCAGCGTTGACATTTAGAGGAGAAACCATTGGCCAGCTTTGTTGACCGGGTTGTATTGCACGTATCCGGCGGGTCGGGTGGCCATGGCTGCGTCTCCGTCAAACGCGAAAAGTTCAAGCCGCTGGGCGGCCCCGACGGCGGCAACGGGGGCGACGGCGGCGACGTGATCCTGCGCGTGTCCGCCCAGACCACCACGCTGCTGGATTACCATCACGCCCCGCACCGGCACGCCAGCAATGGCGGCCCCGGCATGGGAGACTGGCGCGCCGGCAAGACCGGCGAGACCCTGATTCTGCCCGTTCCGGACGGCACCGTCGTGAAGACCAAGGACGGCCAGGTCCTGGCTGATCTGATCGGTGAAGGCGCTGAGTTTGTTGCCGCCCAGGGCGGCCAGGGCGGACTGGGTAACTCCTCGCTGTCCTCGCAGAAGCGCAGGGCCCCGGGATTCGCGCTGCTGGGTATTCCCGGGGACGGCCGCGACGTCGTCCTGGAGCTCAAGAGCATCGCGGACATTGCCCTGGTCGGTTTCCCGTCCGCCGGTAAGTCCAGCCTGGTGGCGGCGATGTCCGCGGCCCGGCCCAAGATTGCCGACTACCCGTTCACCACGCTGATCCCTAACCTGGGCGTCGTGCAGGCCGGCGACGTCCGCTTCACCATTGCCGATGTGCCCGGTCTGATCGAAGGTGCAAGCGAGGGCAAGGGACTGGGACACCACTTCCTGCGCCATGTTGAGCGGTGCGCCGCGCTGGTGCACGTGCTGGACTGTGCCGCGCTGGAGACGGACCGCGATCCGCTCTCTGATCTGGCCATCATTGAAGCGGAACTGGACCGCTACGCCGTGGACATGAGCTACGCCGGCGCGGACGGGGAAGTGGTGCCGCTGAACCAGCGGCCCAAGTTAGTGGCGCTGAACAAGATCGATACCTCCGACGGCCGGGAAATGGCGGAGTTTGTCCGCGCGGACCTGCAGTCCCGCGGCTACAAGGTCTTCGAGGTTTCCGCCGTCAGCCACGAGGGGCTTCGCCAGCTGGGCTTCGCCATGTCGGAGATCGTCCAGGCCGCCCGCGCCGAGGTCCAGGCCGCCCCGCCGAAGGTGACCCCCGCCGTGCTGCGTCCGCGGGCAGTGAACGAGGCCGGTTTCCGGATCCGCCGCGAGGAGAAGAACCTGGAACCGCTGTTCCGCGTGATCGGCGACAAGCCGGTGCGCTGGGTGATGCAGACGGACTTCACCAACGAGGAGGCGATCGGCTACCTCGCGGACCGGCTGGCCAAGCTCGGCGTCGAGAACCAGCTCTTCAAGAGCGGTGCCAAGCCGGGGGATGCCGTGGTCATCGGCGAGGGGGACGGCGTCGTCTTCGACTGGGAGCCCACCATGATGGGCGGGGCGGAACTGCTCGCCTCCCCGCGCGGCACGGACGTCCGCTTCGCGGACCTCGGTGACCGCCCGACACGCGAGCAGAAGCGCCAGGAGCAGGCTGAGCGCAAGGATGCCCGGGCCGCCACCCAGGTCGAGCTGGAGGCCGAGCGCAAGTCCGGCCTCTGGTCCGGGCCCACGCAGAGCCAGCGGAAAGCACCGCTTTTGCGCGAGAGCGGGATGCTGGAGGACGCAAACGCCGACGACGACGGCGATGAGCTCTAGGCGCCAGGGGCCGGCGCAGCCGGAGACGGCTGCGCCGGACCGATCTGCGCTGGACCGATCTGCGCCGGACCGATCTGCGCTGGACCGATCTGGGCTGGCCACCGCCAGCCGGATCGTGGTCAAAGTGGGGTCCTCCTCGCTGACCAGCGTCGCCGGTGGCATCTCGGAGGAGGCCCTCACGGCGCTGGTAGATGTGCTGGCGGAACGCCGGAACCGGGGCACCGAGGTAATCCTGGTCTCCTCCGGCGCCATCGCTGCCGGACTGGCCCCGCTCGGGCTTCGCCGCAGGCCCAAGGATCTGGCCACCCAGCAGGCCGCGGCCAGTGTGGGCCAGGGCCTGCTGATGGCCCGGTACACGCAGGCCTTCGCCGCGCACGGCGTCATCGTCAGCCAGGTCCTGCTCACC
>JBBRKU010000124.1:0-6274 GCA_038231735.1 Actinomycetales bacterium
ATTGCCCCGGACGAAACTCAAGCGAGGTCCGGCGGGAGATGACTCCGTATTACCGCCGTCAGCCGGGCAATATTGCGACCGGTCAGCTGGTCAGCATTGCTGCCGGCCGCTGGGCCAGCGTTGCTTCATTCAGCTGGGCAGCGGCACGAACAGCTGCTGTCCCGGCTGGACGACCGAAGTCGTCAGATTGTTGAGGAACAGGATGTCCGAAATCACATCCCGCGTGTCCCGCGAAGGATCACTGGCTGAAGCGATGCTCCACAGCGTCTGGCCGGCCATGACCGTGGTCTTCACGGCCTGGCTCCCGTTGCTGTCGGCTCCGGTGGAAGCCTTCACCGGCGCTGTGAAACCACCAAGCAGCAGCAGGACCAGCACTGACACCAGCATCAGCGGAAGTCCGATGAAGACCAGCCGGCCGCGACGGGTAAGCCGCAGGTGCCCCTTGGCAGCAGAGGCCTGACGATGCCCTGCAATCTGGAGTGTAGAAGTGGCGTTCATGGCAATCACCTTTCACGATACGAAGTCCCGTTAGTCCCGGAATACGAGCGGTCATGGATCCCGACCACCTCTATTCGAACATGTATTCGAAACTGTGTGTTCTATTTTTAGCACTAGTAGACGAAGCTTGCCAAGACTCGCTAGAACAAATGTTTGAAATTCCGCTCAAACTGACTTAAGTTGGTAGCAAGAATCCAGCAGCAAAACCCGGTCACACTGAGAGTTCACCAGAGCCCACTGACACTATTGGTGGACCGGTCCTATGGCCGCTGGGAATGGGTGATCTGACCACGAAAGGACAGCACGTCATGCCAGGTCCGGAACCAGTCGTTCAGAGCGGCAACAACCTTAAGCGCACCGGATTCAAGGGCCTGACGGTTCGCCAAAAGAAGATCCTGGAATGCATCCAGCGCTCCATCAGCGTGAACGGATACCCGCCCTCCATGCGCGAGATCGGCGACGTCGTTGGGCTCGCCAGCCTCTCCAGCGTTACGCACCAGCTATCCCAGCTGGAAAAGCAGGGGTACCTCCGCCGCGACCCGAAGCGCCCCCGTGCCATGGAAGTGCTGATCCCGCTGACCCTTGACGATCGTCAGGTGGAAATCGAAGGTGTCAGTTCACCCACTGAGCTGCGCAGCATCACCGGGCTGAACATGGCCGAGCTGAGCAGCGCCTCCGATACGGTCATTGTGCCGCTGGTGGGACGCATTGCTGCCGGTGGCCCGATCCTGGCCGATCAGGTGGTGGAGGACGTCATGCCGCTTCCCCGCCAGTTGGTTGGCCACGGTGAATTGTTCATGCTCAGAGTCGCCGGCGACTCCATGATTGACGCTGCCATCTGCGACGGGGACTGGGTTGTGGTCCGCCGCCAGAACAATGCCATAAACGGCGACATCGTGGCAGCCCTGCTGGACGATGAGGCCACCATCAAGACCTTCCGCCAGCGCGATGGCCACACCTGGCTGCTCCCGCAGAACACCCGGTACGAGCCGATCCTGGGCGACCAGGCCACCATCATGGGCAAGGTCGTCAGCGTTCTGCGCAGCCTGTAGCCACGTACGGCTCCGATCAGGGGCAAGTGTCCGCGGCTCTGGCGTTGTCGGCGGGACCCAGGGATCGGGCTGCTGGGGCAAAAGGGTCTACAGGACTGTCAAGTGGTCTTTGCTTGCACCCTTGACCGCCGAGGGCGAAATCGAGCGGTCGAATGTGACAAAGCGGCCGTCGTGTCGCACAGCCAGGGCGAGCAGGTACGCGTCCGTGACCTGTCGTGGGCCGTGGAGGCGGGAGCGGTCCACTGTTCGGGCGTCAAGCAGGCTGACATCGCAGGTCCAGAACGCGTGGGGACCACTGTCGCGCGCCCGCATCAAGAGGTCGATGGCCTCGGCAGGCGAGATAGGGCTCGGATAGCGAGGCTGGCTGATGATGCGCACGAAGCCATTCTCGGTAATGGCACATGACGCCCAACCGTCCTCAATCCCGTCCCCTAGCCAGTCCTGGGCCCGGATATGATCTACATGGTCGCTGTCGAGCAGCGCCAGGAGCACATTGATGTCGAGCAGTGCTCGCGTCACTCGGGCTCGTCTTCGCGAAGCCGATCGATCAGGGCATTGGAAATCGCAGCACCTCGGCGCGGTAGGGGTTGAAAGCCGTGGTGCCCGGCGGCGGCATTGTCGGCGAGTTGCCGGTATTGCCCGGTCAGAGCTTGGCGGGCGAGGTCGGACAAGACCTGCCCGGCCGTGCGCTTTTCGCGCCGTGCCCGCTCCTGGACGGCCAGCAAAACATCATCATCAACACGAAGCGTGGTGCGCATACATCTGATGTTACTGCATCAATCTGGAGCAGTCCATGGGGGCTGCGTGGTGGGAGAGTCCAACCGCGGATCCGCCCGGTGCTACTTCGCCTCGGCCAGCCGCTGCAGCGCCGAGATCACCAGCGCGCGGTCCGTCGTGGGCCAGAAGGGCGGCAGGGCCGCCCGCAGGAATCCGCCGTAGCGCGCCGTGGCCAGCCGGGAATCGAGCACGGCGACCACCCCGCGGTCACCGGAGGAGCGGATCAGCCGGCCGGCGCCCTGGGCCAACCGGATGGCAGCGTGCGTGGCGGAGACACTCATGAAGCCGTTGCCGCCGGCCTTCGCCACCGCGCGGGAACGCGCCGTCATCAGCGGGTCATCCGGGCGCGGGAAGGGAATCCGGTCGATGACCACCAGCCGGCACGAACTGCCCTGCACGTCCACGCCCTGCCAGAGCGACATGGTGCCGAACAGGCACGTATCCGGCTCGGCTTCGAACTGCTTGACCAACCCCGCCATGGAGGACTCGCCCTGGCAGAGGATCTCAACATCCAGGCGCTGCCGGAGCGCGTCGGAGGCTTCCTCCGCCGCCCGCCGGGAGGAAAAGAGGCACAGAGCGCCGCCGCCGGAGGCCCGGATCAGCGCCTCGAGTTCATCCAGCTGCTCGGCGGAGGTTCCGCGTTCCGGTTTGGGAAGGTGCGCGGCCACATAGAGCATGCCCTGTTTCGGATAGTCGAACGGGGAGCCGACGTCGGTGCCCGTCCAGCTGGGTGCACCCTGGCCCAGCAGCCCCAGGCCGCCGGCGGTGGGTTCAAAGGCCGCGCCGATCGCCAGTGTGGCGGAGGTCAGCACCACGGTGTGGTCCGCGAACAGCCCGTCGCGCAGCTTGCCCGCCACGCTCAGCGGGGCAACATTGATCAGGGCCGGGGAGGACTCGTCCGGTACGGAGTAGCCCTGTTGCGGGGTGAAGCCGCCCTGCCGCGAGATCCAGACCACCTCATTCGCCTCGCGGGCGGCCAGCAGCCGCTCGCAGAGCTCCAGGATCAGCAGCAGCCGGGACCGCGCAATCTGGCGGCCGCCGTCCGCCGTCGTGCCGGAGTCGCCTTTGGAATCCGATAGGGCCGTGCGGCAGGCGTCCCGCAGCTGGTCGACGGCGGTGGTCTGAGCATCGTTGAGGCCGGAGGGCAGCAGTCCTGCGGGGATCCCCTCGATGGCCATTTCCAGGTGCGCAGTGGCGGTGTTGAGCGCCTCCACGGAGATCGCCGTGTGCTTGCGGGCGCTCGAGGCGGCCACAAGGACCATCTGTACGGAAAGCTGGCCGCTCACCGCCCCGGTCACCCGGTCCTGCAGCTCGTGCGCCTCATCGACGACGACGTCGTACTCGGGCAGGATGGCCAGCCCCTCGAAGGCGCTGATCGCCAGCATCGCGTGGTTGGTGACGATGATGTCCGCCTCGGCCCCGCGGGCTCTGGCCAGTTCGCTGAAGCATTCCGCCGCCACCGGGCACTTCTGTGCGCCCAGGCATTCCATCGAGGTCACCGAGACCTGCCGCCAGGCACGGTCGCTGACGCCCGGGGTCAGCTCATCCCGGTCCCCCGTTTCCGTCTCCTCCGCCCACTCCCGCAGGCGCACCACCTCACGCCCCAGCTGGCTGCTGGGACCCTGGGCAGCACCGGGCAGATGGATGACGCTGGTGTCCTCGCCCAACGAAAACAGCTGACCCTCGCTGGGTTCCTCGGAGGGGAAGCCGCCGCCGACCTTGTGCCGGCAGACATAGTTGCTCCGGCCCTTGACCAGCGCCACCTTGACCGGGCGGTCCAGCAGCGGATTGATCGCGGCCAGCAGCCGGGGCAGATCGCGACTGACGATCTGGGCCTGCAACGCCAGCGTGGCGGTGGAGACCAGTGAGGGTTTGTCGCTCTGCAGCGAATGGGCAATCAGCGGGATCAGGTACGCCAGCGATTTTCCTGTCCCTGTCCCCGCCTGGACCAGCAGATGATCGCCCGTTTCAATGGCCCTGACCACCTGCCTGACCATTTCATGCTGCCCGTCGCGCCGCTGGCCGCCCATCGCCTCAACCGCAGTGTCCAGCAGCTGCAGGGCAAAGGCCTCCCCCGCAGCTTTGTCCAACTCCCCCGCCACCATTTCAGCCATGGAGGACAAACGGCTCCAGCTCGGCTGCCAGGCCTTCACGGACCATGACGGTGGCATGGGTGCCCTCTTCGACGTGCTCCAGCGCGACGATTTCCGCATCCGTTTCGTGCAGTTTGCTGATCAGGTCCCCGCGGTCATAGGGCACCAGCAGCTCCAGCTTCACGCCGGGTCGCGGGATCGCCTGGCTGATGGCCTCCAGCAGCTCCGGGATCCCCTCTCCGGTGCGCGCGGAGACGACGATGTTGCGCGGTTCACGCCGGCGCAGCCGCTCGACCACGAAGGGGTCCGCGGCGTCCGCCTTGTTCAGCACAATGATTTCCGGCAGTTTGCGGGCATCGACCTCGCTGAAGACCTTCCGGACGGCGGCAATCTGGCCCTCCGGATCGGGGTGCGAAACGTCCACCACATGCAGGATCAGGTCCGAGTCCGCCACCTCTTCCAGGGTGGAGCGGAAGGCCTCGACCAGCTGGGTGGGCAGCGAGCGCACGAATCCCACGGTGTCCACCAGCGTGTAGCCGAGTCCGTCGGCGGTCTCCGCCTTGCGCACGGTGGGATCCAGCGTGGCAAACAGGGCGTTTTCCACGAGCACGCCGGCATTCGTCAGCCGGTTCAGCAGCGAGGACTTGCCGGCGTTGGTGTATCCGGCAATGGCCACGGACGGTACGGCATTACGACGGCGGTTGGCCCGCTTGGTCTCGCGCGAGGGCTTCATGGCCGCGATTTCGCGGCGCAGCTTGGCCATCCGGGTGCGGATCTTCCGGCGGTCCAGTTCCATTTTGGTTTCACCGGGACCACGGGATCCGATTCCGCCGCCGGCGGCACCGATGCGGCCACCGGCCTGCCGGGACATCGACTCACCCCAGCCACGCAGGCGCGGCAACAGGTACTCCATCTGGGCCAGTTCCACCTGCGCCCGGCCCTCCCGGGACTTGGCATGCTGGGCAAAAATGTCCAGGATCAGCGCCGTGCGGTCAATGACCTTGACCTTGACAATGTCCTCCAGTCCACGGCGCTGCGACGGGGAAAGCTCGCTGTCCACCACCACGGTGTCCGCGCCGGTGGCGGCCACGATGTCCTTGAGCTCCACGGCCTTTCCGGAGCCCAGGAACGTGCCCGGGTCGGGCTTGAGCCGCCGCTGGACCATCCCGTCAAGGACCTCGGAGCCGGCGGTTTCGGCCAGTGCAGCCAGCTCGCGCAGCGAGTTCTCCGCATCGGCAAGGGTCCCCTCGCCCCACAGCCCGGCCAGCACCACGCGCTCCAGGCGCAACTGGCGGTACTCAACCTCGGTGACGTCCTCCAGTTCGGTCGAAAGACCAGCCACGCGCCCCAACGCGCGCCGGTCCTGCAAAGCCGACTGATCGCCGTCGTACTCGCTGTGTTCGCTCCCCAGCGCCGAGATGGCCTGGGCCTTGCCGGTGATCGCATGCGCGTTCCGCGCAGCATTCGCACCCGTTCCGCCGGAACTGGCGGAGGATTTGGCTGAGTGCGCCGCGGCTCCGGCATCTTTGGCCAGGATCCTGTCGATGACCGCCTGGATCTCCGCCGGTGTCATGTCCTGCCCTTGGACGGTGTCCGGCGTTTCGCTGCCGTCGGCACCGCGGGCTGCATTCGGATTGGTCATGGTCTCCTTTGAAGGCTGTTGCTTAATATCGTAGTCCCGGCCGCCGACATTGTTCGGGGCCACCTCACCGGTCCCCGCGGCACGTCCGGAGGGGGCCTCCGCGGGACTGCCGAAGCGGCTCCGGAAGGAATCGGCGGCTGCGGGGCGGCGGACCGTCCTGAGGGCATTGAAACTGAGGGCATTGAAACAGGAAATTTTTGATGGGTCATGGA
>JBBRKU010000125.1:0-6256 GCA_038231735.1 Actinomycetales bacterium
AAGTGAGCCCAACGCCAGCAGGACCTGGGCCGGTGCCGAGCCATCCGCACGGCCCTCCACCAGCAGATCCGCCGCCGCGGCCGGGCTGTCCTGGGCCAGCAGCTCATCCTCCTGCTCGGCCCACTGGTCCCAGAACGCCTCGTAGGTCTCGCCGTCGCGCTTCAGCGCGCGCAGCTTCCGGTCCCGGGCGTCGGCTTCCAGCCAGATGACTACGTCAACGAGGGACCGGGCGGAGGCATGCGCCGCGCCGACGCCCTCCATGATGACGACGTCGGCGGGGGCCGTGGTGCGCTGCGCCCCGTCATAGTGGTTTTCCCAGTCCCAGCTGGCCCACCGCGCCGGGATCCCCTGGCTCAGCGGCTCCAACACCGTGCTCACGTACCGCTCAACTCCGGCGGCCAGCCCGTTCCAGCCGGGGTAGATTTCCTCCAGGTGGAACACGGATACCTTACGATGTTCGCGCAGCAGGGCGGCCAGTTCCAGGGCAAGCGTGGTTTTCCCGGACCCGGAACGGCCGTCGATGGCGATGATCATCGGAGCGGGTCGGCTAGCGGCTGGCATGGGCATCCCTGTCCTGTTCCTTGTTCACCTGTTCCTGCTTGGCCCGCTCCCGCTCCACATGGGCCAGAATGCCGGGGATGGCGGCGTCAATGAGCAGCCAGCTGGAGTCGAAATCCCGGCTTCCACCAAACCACGGGTCTGCAATTCCCTGCTCAGCGGCGTCGCGGCCGGCCGCCTCTGGGTCGAAGGATCGCAGCATCCGCACTTTGGCGTGGGCGGTACGGTCCGGAGCGGCCGAAAGCAGGGTCTCGAAGTGGTCCAGATCCAGGGCAAGGATGAGGTCCCGCTCGGCAAACCACCGGGTCCGGAACTGCCGCGCCAAGTGGGCGGTCGAATCGATTCCGACCTCCTCCAGTTTGGCGGCGGCGCGCGGATCTATCGGATTGCCGCTCTCCCAGCCGCTGGTTCCGGCGGAATCCACGACGACGTCTAGCTCCGCTTCGTCGGCGGCTCGCTGGAGCATCAGTTCGGCCATGGGGGAGCGGCAGATATTTCCGGTGCAGACGGTGATGATCCGGTAGGGCTCGCTCATGGGACCAGTCTTACAGAACGGCGAGGAGAATTCCGACTCCGATGAATAGGACCCCGAAGGTCCTGTTCAGGGTCAGCTGCCCGCGCTCGCTGGCGGTGAGATGTTTGAGCTGCTTGGCGCCGGCGGCGAAGACAAACCACATGACGATGATGTCGATGGCGACGACGGTGAAGGTCAGCACGGTGTACTGGGGCAGCAGCGGCCGCTCCGGCCGGATGAATTGCGGCATGAATGCCAGGAAGAAGACAATCGCCTTGGGATTGAGCAGATTCACCCAGAGGCCGCGCAGCAGCATGGATCCACCCGAGTCCCCCGCCCCGGCTGCACCCTGCTCGGCGGCGGCCTGCGCCCTGGCCAGCAGCTTGCGGACACCCAGATAGACCAGGTAAAGAGCCCCCACATAGCGGATGATCTGGAAGGCGAGCGGGGAGCTGGAGACCAGAAGTCCCACCCCGGCCGCGACGATGCAAACGTGGACAACGAGTGCCAGCTGCTGTCCCATGATGCCCCAGATGGACCGGCGGAAGCCCGCGGTCAGCGCGTTGCTCATGGTGTTGATGGCGCCGGCGCCCGGCGTCAGGCTGATCATGGCGCCGGCGCCCGCCAGGGCCAGCCAAAGGGAGAATTCCACTAGACAAGTTTACGGCCCAATGACGCTGGTCTCCGGCCGGGACTGTCCATGATGCTCCGCGCTACCAGAACGTGGTCAGCGGTTCGTAACCGTGGAGGCGTTCATCGTCCGTTACCAGCGTCATGCCCTCGATCATGGCCTGTGCCGCCAGAAGCCTGTCAAAGGGATCGCGGTGGCTCCAGCTCAACTGGCCCGCGGCTACGGCATGAGTGGCTGATATGTCGATCTCGGATGCCTCCAGATGGGAAACCTGGCGGCTGAAACTGTTGACGATGGCATCACCGGCAGGCAGCTTCCCCTGCCGGTGCTTGTAGGAGAGCTCGTAGGCCGTCACGGCGGACACGAAGAGCTCATTTTCCAATTTGGTGATGGCGTTCCGGGCTTTGGTGGAGAGCATTTTGGGCTCGGCGATGGCCCAAAGAAACACGTGGGTATCCAGTAGGAAACGGCTCAATCGGCCAACCCCATTTCCTCATTGGTCCAAGGCTCATAGAACTCTTCGGGAATGGAAACGGGATGCAGGAATCCGAGCTCCCGTTTGACGGGCCGCTCGATTCTGACAAGGCGGGCCACCGGTCTGCCGGCCTTGGCTATGACGACCTTTTCTCCGCGCTCCACCATGTTCAGCAGCTCAGAGAATCGGGTTTTGGCGTCCTGAACGTTGTACTGTTCCATGTTGACCAAGTCTAGTTGGTCAACGTCTGCGGCATAAGGTTCCGCCCAATATTCGTTTGGATAATGGCTCATGCTTCGACGCTAATGGAGGGCATCTCCCGCGGAAATACCCGACTTGGCCTATGTGTGCACCCCACGGCCGCGTCGCCCTGTGGAGGACGCTTTAGGCCCGGGCGATGATCTCGCCGTTGGGAATCAGGAACCAGCCGTCCGCCGTCGACCCCCAGGCCCGCCATCCGGCGGACAACCGCTCCAGTTCGGCGCGGTCCGCCAGTCCGTATTCCACAGCCTGCTCGGCGAAGGCCGAATGCACCACCCGGTCCGCCCAGACCCCGGCGTGCCACTGGCGCTGCTCCTCGGTGGCGTACAGCCAGTTTGCCGAGGAGGGGGTGATGTCGCTGAAGCCGGCGGCGTGGGCCCACTTGATCAGCCGGCGTCCCGCGTCCGGCTCGGCCCGGTTGTGGCGGGCCAGGGTCTGGTAGAGCTTCATCCAGTCATCAAGCACGGGCAGTTCCGGATACCAGGACATTCCGTGGAAGTCTGCCTCCCGGACGGCGACGATGCCGCCCGGCTTGGCCACCCGTCGCATCTCGCGGAGCGCCTCCACGGGATCCGTCAGGTGCTGGAGCACCTGGTGGGCGTGGACGACGTCGAACTCGTTGTCCGGAAAATCAAGGTCGTAGATATTGCCGGTCTGGAAACTCAGGTTCGACAGGTGCTGCTCCGCTGCCCGCGAGGTTGCCTGCGCGACGACCTCCGGAGCCCGGTCCAGTCCGGTGACTTCCCCCGGCGCCACCAACCGGGCGAAATCGGTGGTGATGGTGCCCGGGCCGCTCCCGACGTCGAGCAGGGAAAGCCCGTGGGTGAGATGCGGGAGGAGGTAGGCGGCCGAATTCACCGCGGTCCGGGCCGAATGCGAACGGAGCACACTCTCATGGTGGCCGTGGGTGTAGACGTCGCCGGAAGCCGTTTCGCTCATGATCGGGACACTACGCCCGCTCCAGCCCCTGCGCCAGCAGGGTTCAACAGGTGAACGCCGCACACAGAGTTGAGTCTGCTGTGCTCAAGTTGGTTTGACTTAAATCAGCGGCTGAGTAGAGTTGAGTGCAGAACGCTCAATGAACCGTTGGTTGAGCGAGCCCGGTGTGATCTCGACATGCTCGATCACCGGCGGAACGAACTGAATCAACGGACAACGAAAGGAAGCAACCTATGTCACGTGCAGTTGGTATTGATCTCGGAACCACTAATTCCGTCGTCTCCGTTCTCGAAGGTGGCGAGCCCACCGTCATCGCCAACGCCGAAGGCGGGCGCACCACGCCGTCCGTCGTCGCCTTCTCCAAGTCCGGCGAAGTCCTGGTCGGCGAGATCGCCAAGCGCCAGGCCGTGAACAACATCGACCGCACCATCGCTTCGGTCAAGCGCCACATGGGCACCGACTGGAGCGTCGCGATCGACGACAAGAAGTACACCGCGCAGGAAATCTCCGCGCGCATCCTGATGAAGCTTAAGAACGACGCCGAGAGCTACCTGGGTGAGAAGGTCACCGATGCTGTGGTCACTGTTCCCGCCTACTTCAACGACGCCGAGCGCCAGGCGACCAAGGAGGCCGGCGAGATTGCCGGCCTGAACGTGCTGCGCATCGTCAACGAGCCGACCGCGGCCGCGCTCGCCTACGGCCTGGACAAGGGCAAGGAAGACGAGCTCATCCTGGTCTTCGACCTTGGCGGCGGTACCTTCGACGTCTCGCTGCTGGAAGTCGGCAAAGACGAGGACGAGTTCTCCACGATCCAGGTCCGTTCCACTGCCGGTGACAACCGGCTCGGCGGCGACGACTGGGATCAGCGCGTGGTGAACCACCTGCTGAGCCAGCTCAAGATCAAGGGCATCGACCTGTCCAAGGACAAGATCGCGCTGCAGCGGCTGCGTGAGGCTTCCGAGCAGGCCAAGAAGGAACTCTCCTCCGCGACCAGCACCAACATCTCGCTCCAGTACCTCTCCGTCACCCCCGACGGCCCGGTGCACCTGGACGAGCAGCTGACCCGCGCGAAGTTCCAGGAACTGACCTCGGACCTGCTGGACCGCACCAAGAAGCCGTTCCACGACGTCATCCAGGAAGCCGGCATCAAGGTCTCCGACATCGACCACATCGTCCTGGTGGGCGGATCCACCCGTATGCCCGCTGTTTACGAGCTGGTCAAGCAGCTCGCCGGCGGCAAGGAGCCCAACAAGGGCGTCAACCCGGATGAGGTTGTGGCCGTTGGCGCCGCACTGCAGGCCGGCGTGCTGAAGGGTGAGCGCAAGGACGTGCTGCTGATCGACGTCACCCCGCTGTCCCTGGGTATTGAGACCAAGGGCGGTGTAATGACGCACCTGATCGAGCGCAACACGGCCATCCCGACCAAGCGTTCGGAGACCTTCACCACCGCTGACGACAACCAGCCGTCGGTGGCGATCCAGGTCTTCCAGGGCGAGCGCGAGTTCACCCGCGACAACAAGCCGCTGGGCACCTTTGAACTGACCGGTATTGCACCGGCCCCGCGCGGCGTGCCGCAGGTCGAGGTCACCTTCGACATCGACGCCAACGGCATTGTGCACGTCTCCGCCAAGGACAAGGGCACCGGCAAGGAACAGTCGATGACCATCACCGGCGGCACCGCGCTCTCCAAGGAAGACATTGACCGCATGGTCCGCGAGGCCGAGGAGCACGCTGCCGAGGACAAGGCCCGCCGTGAGGCGACCGACACCCGCAACACCGCGGAGCAGCTGCAATACTCCGTCGGCAAGGTCCTGGCTGACAACGACGACAAGCTGCCGGAGGAGGTCAAGACGGAGGTGAAGGCCGACGTCGAATCCCTCAAGACCGCGCTGGCCGGCACCGATGAGGACGCCGTCAAGTCTGCATTTGAGAAGCTGCAGGCGTCCCAGTCCATGCTGGGCGAGGCCATCTACGCGGCCGCCGCACAGTCTGAGGGTTCCGGTGCCGAAGGCGCAGCGGGCGCCCCGGCCGGCGCTCCGGGCGCTTCCGCCGGCGGATCCGACGAAGACATCGTCGACGCCGAGATCGTCGACGAAGAAGAAGAGAAGAAGAAGTAGTCATGACTGACTCTTCAAATCCCGAGGAAAACGATCGGCCCATCGAGCCTGGCCCCGCGGCCGGATCCGGAACCACGGATCCGCTATCCCAGGCGGAGGAGATCCTCAACGGTGTGGAGGTCCCGGCGGATGAATCCGTCGCCCAGGGTGTTCCCACCCAGGGCGCGGACGACGCCGCGGAGCTGAAGAATGACCTTCTGCGGCTCCAGGCCGAGTACGTCAACTACCGCAAGCGCGTCGAGCGGGACCGCGCAGTGGCAGGGGAGATGGCCGTCGTCGGCGTTCTGAACTCGCTGCTGCCGGTGCTCGATGACATCGACGCCGCGCGCAAGCATGGTGACCTGGAGAACGGACCGTTCGCCTCGATTGCCAACAAACTGGAAAACTCGCTGAAGACCTACGGTCTGACCCGCATCGATGAGACCGGCGTGGGGTTCGATCCGACCATCCACGAGGCCCTGATCCAGCAGCCGGGTCAGGACATCGAGGTTGATACGGTGAACCAGGTGCTGCGTTCCGGCTACAAATCCGGGGGGCGCGTGCTGCGCGCCGCCCAAGTTATCGTCGCTGTACCCGAGTAGCAATACCATCGAGTGGGCAGTTGGAGTCGTTTTGAGGCTCCATACGGACACCAACTGCCCACTCGATTCCCCGTCATTAGAAAGGAGACGCCTTGGCAAGTCAGGATTGGGTCGACAAGGACTTTTACAAAATCCTAGGCGTTTCCAAGGACGCTTCGGACGCCGATATCAAGAAGGCCT
>JBBRKU010000126.1:0-6218 GCA_038231735.1 Actinomycetales bacterium
CGCTGGGCCATAACGGGTCCCACCCGTGGCAGCGTGGCCAGGTCCTCAGCGGTCGCCGTATTCAGATTGACCCTGACCGTGGCTTTCACACCATTGGTGCCTGTGGCTCCCCCTGCTGCTGGTCCGGACGAACCTGGCGGTCCGTGCAGGGCCGGCATTCCGGAGACAAAGCCGGAATCAACCTGCTGGCGGGTGGGGACGATCAGCTGCTCTCCGTCCTGCACGAAGGCCGCGAGGTTGACCGCATCCAGGGCTGCCTCCGGTGATTCCCCGCCGGCCCGCTGGATGGCCTGGTAGACCCTGCTGTTGGGTGGCAATTCCACTATTCCCGGATGAACCACAGCACCGGCAACGTGGACCAGCACCTGGCTGGTGCTCCCGGCCGCCGTCAGATCCGCCGTCGCTGCGGGGCCCGGGGCCGGGCCGCCTGCCGACCCTGTCGAGGTGGCCCCAGCGCTTGCGTGCCCCGAAGCATGGCTTGGGGATCCGGTGACAGCGGGCACAGCTACCCTCGGTGAGGGCGCTCCGCCGATGTTCTGGGCCTGCTGTTGGCTGGCCGCCGATTGAAGCAGGAGCATGGCGGAACCGCCGATCACCACGGCCAGCACGACCAGCACGGCGCCTCCAGCCATTCGCCATCGGGTACGTCCGGCTACCGTCCCGGCGACGGGAAGGTGCTCAGCCTTCTCCGGGTCCTTGTTCTCCCGGTCCGCGACCTCCCGGACGGCTGTCCACCGCCCGTGATCCGAATATCCGGCGCCGTCCGGAGGCTCTTCACCCTCCTCCGGGCGGTGCAGCAACGCCACCAGCCGGCGGGTGGAGACTCCTGATTCGGCCCGGCTGGACCGCCTGCCTTGCCTGACCATGTCACCACCGTAGGGAGTGCTGCGGCTGAAGTGGACGGCGCCGCTGGGTTATGTGCCCGGGCAGCTTCACATCAGGGCCTGTGGAGGCCAACACGCTTCCCGGAGCGGCTTTTAACCACCTGAGCTGGATCCGCTGTGGAAGCAACCTCGTCACGGAACTCCCGTTGGATCAACTAAGTCCACCGAGGCCTTGATGGCCCTTCCCTGCGGTGACACACTAACGACATGAGAAGCGCCGGCGGACCGCGAGTGACAGATGGGGCTGCTATGCGCCAGCGCCGTAATCTGCGCAGCCTTGCCGTTGCACTCATGTTCGTCAGCCTGGGCTGGGCTCTGGCTACACCAACGGCGGTCAATTCCCCCGATGCCCTCTCGCCATCCGGGCAGGCCATGCCGGTCGGAGACCTGCCCGGGTGGAAACAGGTCTTCACCGAGGACTTCACCAGTGGCAATGTTCCGGTTGGCGGTTTCCCGGGCCCTGCTTACACCGCGAAATGGAGCGAGAACTACTCGGACGGCACTCCGGACACCGCGGGTCAACTGATAGGCGGGAAGTCAGCTTATTTTCCCTCCAAGGTCCTCAGTGTCAAGGACGGAGTCCTGGACAGGTATCTTCACTCCGAAAATGGCATCCCCATGGGTGCGGCCCCGTCTCCGAGGTTCGGCAATGCCGCCCAGTCGCCCTATAACAGCCAGCTCTACGGTCGGTACTCTGTGCGGTTCAGATCCGATGCCCTGAAGGGATTCAAAACTGCTTGGCTGCTCTGGCCGGACAGCGGCGTTTGGCCAAGGGACGGCGAGATAGATTACCCGGAGCAGGATCTCACGCTGCCCTTCTACGGCGCCGTTCACTGGAGCCTGTCGGGCAAAGACACCTTCGAGACCTTTCAGTCGGGTGCCTCGTTCACCTCCTGGCACACGGCGACCACCGAGTGGAGCCCGGGGCGCGTGGAGTTTTTCGTTGATGGCCGGTCAATCGGCGTCAGCACCACCTCCGTCCCCCGCACGCCGATGCACTTTATTTTGCAGACCGAGTCGTGTCTGACGGGCTGTCCTCTACCGTTGGCCAGTGGTCATTTAGATGTCGACTGGGTGGCAATTTGGTCCAAGATGTAGCTGGCAAACGGCGCCGCCTCGGTGAACGGTGGACAGGGAGTGCCATGAACCGGATGACCAGATACGGCGCCATCGCGGCATTCCTGGTAGCCGTAGTCGGGCTGACGGGTAGCCAACCGGTCACCCCAATAGGGAGCCAGCAGGCTCCGCCGGTCCGCCACGTCTTCGTCATTGCGTTGGAGAACTCCTCCTACGACCAGTCCTACGGTTCCGATTCGGCGTACTCGTACCTTGCCGGGACGGTGCGGGGACCGGGCATCCTGCTGAGCCAGTACTACGCGACTTCGCACTACAGTCTGGGCAACTACCTGGCCATCCTGGGCGGCGTCGCACCCAACACAGACACCCAGAAAGACTGTCCGCACTATCTGGGCATGAACGATGCCGCCCCGGCACCCCTCGGTCAGGTCAGGGCCACCAGCGGCTGCGTCTACCCCGACTGGGTTCCTTCCCTGGCCGGCCAGCTCAGCGCAAAGAACCTTACGTGGAAGGGCTATATGGAGGACCTGGGGAACATCCCCAGCCGGGAGGAGACGAGCTGCGGCAAACCGTCGCTGGGGCGCTACTCCGCGGACATGACGCAGAAGGCCGTAGCGGGGGATGCCTATGCCGCCAGGCACAACCCGTTTCTGTACTTCGGTTCAGTCGTCGACACACCGGCGTGCGCCGCAAATGTTGGTCCACTTTCCCGGTTGCCCCAGGATCTGGCCAGCGTGCAATCGACACCCAATTTCTCGTTTATCTCGCCCAGCCTTTGCAATGACGGCCATGACAAGACCTGTGTTGGGCAACCGGCCGGCACCGCGGCTGAAGACGCTTGGCTGCGCACCTGGGTCACGTTGATCACCTCCTCGCCGGCGTTCCGTGAAGACGGGGCGCTCTTCATCGTCACTGATGAATCCGACGGCGACTCGAATGCATGCTGCAAGGAGCCATCCGGGCCCAACGTCACCTCCCCCGGCGCACCCAAGACTGCAACAAAAGACCAAACCTTCGCCGGCAGCGGCGACGGAAAGGGCGGCGGACTCACCGGTGCCCTGGTCATCTCGCCCTTCGTCCGCCCCGGCAGCACCAGCGCCATCCCGTACAACCACTACTCGCTACTGAGGAGCATTGAGGACCTGTTCGGTCTTGCGCACCTGGGCTACGCCGACATGCCCGGGTTAAAGGGATTCGGACGCGACGTATGGTCGGTGCCGGCGGCAGGCGCCCTGCGGCAATGAGTCCCCGGAACCGGCGTGGCGACACCCGGGAAGCGAATTCCGCGATAACGCAGCAATAACGCGACAATAACGGTCGCGGCGGAGACTCCCTTCTAAGAACGGACACGTTCCGGGAGGTGGGTGCCGGGATGGACCAAGGCCAGTTCCGTTCTTCCTCGAGGCGAAGGCGTCTCGGTGGCTAACAGAATCAGCCTGAGGTGAGGACCATGTCTATTTCCAGCCTGGTATCGAGCGGCTCGTCAGCGTCCCCGTCGGTGAGCGTCGTGATCCCGACCTTGAACGAGGCGATGAACCTCCCTTGGGTGCTCCGACGGATGCCATCCTATGTGGACGAGGTCGTCATTGTGGACGGGCGTTCGCTCGATTCCACGGTTGAGGTCGCCAGGGCGCTCCGCCTCGATGTCGTAGTGGTGGCGGAACCCCATCCCGGCAAGGGCGTAGCAGTCCGTGCCGGCTTTGCTGCCTGCACCGGTGACATCATCGTCATGCTTGACGCAGACGGGAGCATGGACCCGCAGGAGATCGGGTGGTTTGTCTCGCCGCTCCAACACGATTTCGACTTCGTCAAGGGCTCGCGCTATGTCACCGGCGGCGGCTCGGAGGACCTGACGTGGCTGCGGGATACCGGAAACCGGATGCTGACCGGTCTTACCAACACGATGCTGCGCAGCAATTTCTCCGATCTGTGCTACGGGTACATCGCTTTGCGGCGGGAATGCCTGGATGTTTTGGAGCTGAAATCGGACGGTTTCGAAATCGAGACCGAACTGGTGGTGCGGGCTGCAAGGGCGGGTCTGCGCATCGCCGAGGTCCCCAGCGGGGAACTCAGCCGCATATCCGGCGCGTCAAATCTGCAAACGTTCCATGATGGCTGGCGGGTTCTTCGCACCCTGGCACGCGAATGTACCTGGGAGGCGCCGACGGCCGGGGCCCGCCCCGAGGCCCTTCGACGGGTCAGATACCGCTATCCGAACGTCAGCTTTCCGCATACGCCCACCGACCCCCAAAGCGTGTTGCCCGTGTTGGCAGCAGGGATTGGGGCATGAAGTGTCCGGTCCGATGGGGCTGCCCATCGTCGATGTAGTTATCTGCTCCTACACCGAGCAGCGCTGGGACCTGCTGCTGGCCGTGATTGCCTCGGTGCACGCACAAAGCCTTCAGCCGCAGCAGGTGATAGTTGTCGTTGATCACAACCAGGACCTGTATAAGCGGCTCATCAGCTCCACGACCGACGTCGTCCTCATAGAGAACAGCGGTCCGACGGGGCTTTCTGGGGCGCGTAATACCGGCGTAGGCGTCGCGATGGCGGACATCGTGGCCTTTCTCGACGACGACGCTGAGGCCGCCCCGGATTGGCTGGAACGGCTGACCGCATACTATGACGATCCGGACGTGCTGGCAGTTGGGGGCCGCATTGAACCCGTGTGGGAATCCGGTCGACCGGCGCATTTCGCTGAGGAACTTGACTGGATCGTCGGCTGCACCTATCACGGGATGCCCAAGGTCGCAGCCGCGGTGCGCAACGTGATCGGCGCGAACATGTCCTTCCGCCGGAATGTCCTGGAACGGCTGGGCGGCTTTAACCCCTCGTTGGGCCGCGTAGGCGCCCTGCCGCTTGGCTGTGAAGAGACGGAGATCTGCATCAGGGCAGGCTTTGACCATCCTGCCGGGCGCGTGGTCTACGAACCCGCGGCCCTGGTCCGTCATCACGTTCCATCCGAGCGCGGAGCCCTGCGGTACATGCTGGCCCGCTCCTGGTCGGAGGGAAAATCCAAGGCGCAGGTCAGCCAGCTCGCCGGGCACGAACGAGCCCTCGGGCCCGAGCGGCGCTATGTCCGGCTCGTGCTGCCGCGCGCGGTCCTCAAGGGGCTGCGCGAATGGCGCCAGGGCACGGACAGGGCCGGTCTCCGCCGGGCCGCCGCTATTCTGGCTGTGTTGGCGGTCACGGCCAGCGGGTACGCGCGTGGCCGGGTCGTGCACAGACCGCTCGAACCGGATCCATCGATTCACGCAGACTTCGCTTAAATCGAGGCTCGTGTTGGCCCAAGATTTTTCACCACGCTGGAGGACAGACCAATGAAAAGACTACAAAAATTAGGCGCGTTAACGGCGCTGATCCTGCCGCTGGCAGGCGCCCTGGTGTTCGGTTCGGGCCCCGCCTACGCGGCCACGACCGGCTGCCTGCCCAATACCAAGCCAGCTCAGCCCGCGTTTGCGGGCAGCCTACTGGTGAACGACACCTTCGAATCCCCTACCTTTTCAACATTGTACTTCGTGAATGCGCAGGGAACCGGGACCGCGACCATCAGCTCCGCCGCGGCGCTTACGGGTGCTTGCTCGGCTTACCTGCACGTGACCGCGGATTCCGGCTCACTGGCCAACATCGCCGTCCCGCTGCCCGGTGCCACCAACGGCTACTACGCGGACGCCTGGTTCGACATTGCGAAGGCGGGGCTGGCCGGGAATGATGTTCCGTACTTCCGGTTCTTCTCCGGGAGCAACCGGATCGCGGACATCTACCGGTACAACAGCAACGGCCAGCTGTGGCTGCGCGTCACGGCACCGTCGGGCTCATTTGTCTACACAAAGCTGCTCGCCGGCAACATCTCGCTGAGCATCTGGCACCACGTGCAAATGCACATCATCCCCAATGGCAATGCCACGACGGTGGAAGTGTGGTTTGACGGCAAGCTCACCTATTCCAGCAACGCGGTCAGCACGAGCGCCACTTCGCTGACAACGGTGCAACTCGGCGCCGAGCATTTCCGCCAGATGGGCGACAGCTACATTGACAACCTCATCATCCAGAGCGGCAAGTGATGAGCAAGACGGAGACCGCCGGAATGCCGCCGACAGGAACTTCCCTGGGAGCCAGCTTCGACATCCATGGGCTTGTCGCGATCCGGGTGCAGCCGGACACCCCCGGTGAAGCGCAGTTGCGCGACATGCTGGCACCCTTCCTCGGGGAGCCCCGGGCACCGCTGCAGTTGCAGGTGCGCGCAGATCTCACCCC
>JBBRKU010000127.1:0-6214 GCA_038231735.1 Actinomycetales bacterium
ATGCAGCAGATAATCCACGGAGCCCGAAACGTGGAAGGTTGAGAGCACCTCCGGCAGCTGGGGCACCGTTCCGGTGAAGCGGTCAATCTGGTCCCGGTCGTGGGCACGCAGTCGCACCGCGATGAGAGCCTGCACGGACCGGCCGATCGCGTTCAGGTTCAGCTTGGCTTCGAAGCCCTCAATGGCGCCGCGCTCAATCAGGGAGCGCGTGCGCATCAGCGCCGTGGACGGAGCAATGCCCACGGCGTCCGCCAGGTCGCGGTTGGTGATCCGGGCATCCGCCACCAGCGCATCGATGATCTGGCGGTCGATCGCGTCCAGCGGCTCGGGATTCCGGACAGGCGCGGCGGTTTCCCGCCGAATATTCTTCGCTGTTGACATGTGGCACGCTCCGTCGCCGTCCAGAAGGATCGAGATATCCCTCAATCCGTATTCTTTGTTCGCCATCGTACCAATCTGCCGAATTATTGCACCATACTTATCGAATTCAATGGTGAATATTTCCCCGCAATGCGGGGCTGACGATTGGCGGTTACGCATGCTTGGTCCGGATACTCTCGCCGTCCATGCCGGCCGCGAGGGGCTGACAGCACTGGGCCTGCACGCGGTCCCGGTGGACATGTCCACCACGGCGCCGCTTCCGTCCGTGTACGACGGCGGCCTGTCCTACGAGCAGCTGGCCACCGGCGGCGTGCCCTCCGAGGGGCAGACCACCGTCTACCAGCGGCTCTGGAATCCGACCGTGGCCCGCTTCGACTCCGGTCTGGCTGCGCTGGAGGGAGCGCCGGAATCCGTGGCCTTCGCCACCGGAATGGCCGCACTCACCGCGGTGCTGCTGGCCACAGTCGCCAGCGGCAAGAAGCACGTCGTGGCCGTCCGCCCGCTCTACGGCGGATCCGACCATGTCCTGGCGACCGGCATGCTCGGGACCGAGGTCACCTTTGCCACGGCCGCCGAGGTCCGCGGCGCGCTGCGTAAGGACACCGGCCTGGTGCTGGTGGAAACGCCGGCCAATCCCGATCTGCAGCTGGTGGACATTGCCCGGCTGGTGCGGGACGCGGACGGGGTGCCGGTCATGGTGGACAACACCTTCGCCAGTCCGGTGCTGCAGCAGCCGCTCAGGCTGGGCGCCACGCTGGCGCTGCACAGTGCCACGAAGTTCCTGGGTGGCCACGGCGACGCCATGGGAGGTGTGGTGGCAACGAGCTCCGATTGGGCCTCGCGTCTGCGCCAGGTCCGGGCGGTGACCGGTGGAATCCTGACGCCCTGGCCCGCCTATCTTCTGCACCGCGGGCTGGCAACGCTTCCCATCCGGGTGCGTGCCCAGCAGGAAAGCGCCCAGAAGGTGGCGGCCGACCTGGTCCAGCATGAACTCGTGAGGCGTGTCTTCTACCCGGGGCTGCCCGAGTGCGATCCGCTGTCCCTGGTCGGCACACAGATGGCCGGACCCGGCTCGCTGATGTCTTTCGAAGTGGCGACGGCGGACCATGCCGAGCGCATTCCCGGGGCGGTCAAGCTGATTACCCATGCCGTCTCGCTGGGCGGGATCGACACCCTGATCCAGCATCCTGCCGGCCTGACCCATCGTCCGGTCGTCGCGGAAGCCAAACCCAACGCCGCCATGGTCCGCGTCTCGGTGGGGTTGGAAGACGCGGAGGATGTGCTGGCGGATCTGGTGCAGGCTATCGAGTCAACGCGCTAGCACCGATTCCTGCGGCCTGCGGCCCGTCCGCGCGCTGTCCGGAACGGCCCGTCCGCGCGCGGTCCGGAACGGCGACGCCGGCGGGAAGCAGCGCCACGGCGGCAGCGCCGGCGGCTATGGCCAGCCCCGCCAGCGCACCCACCAGGGCCGGCCATCCCGCCATCTGGAAGACGATCCCGGAGGCCCAACCCACCACGCTGGAACCGGCATAGTAGCTGAGGTTGTACAGTGACGCCGCCTGGGCCCGGCCGGACTTGATAATGCTTCCGGTCCACCCGGAGGCGATGCTGTGCGCGGCGAAGAATCCGGCTGTGAAGAGCACCAGCCCGGTCAGAATCAGCGCCAGGGGCTGCGCCAGGGTCAGGGCCAGCCCCGCTGTCATCACCGCGATGCTGCCCAGCAGCACCTTCCGGCGCCCGGCCCTGACCGCCAGAGTCGCGGCCCAGCGGGAGGTGAACGTACCGGAGAGATAGGCCAGGAAGATCAGGGCGACGGCGGTCGCCGGCAACAGGTAGGGCGGAGCCTCGAGCCGGAACCCGAGGTAGTTGTAGACGCTGACGAACGAGCCCATCAGCAGGAACGCCTGCGCGTACAGAGCCAGCAGCCGCCGGTCGCGCAGCGCGGGAACAAGCCGCCGGAGCGCACGGCCGAAGCCCGCGTTGCGGACCACGGAATAGCCCCTGGGCTTCGGTGCCAGCAACAGGAACGCCGCAGCCGCCCCGGCGGCTACGACCGAGACGGCCAGTGTCCCCACCCGCCAGCCGGCGATGTCGCCCAACGGTCCGGCCAGCAGCCGGCCGAAAAGCCCGCCCAGCGTGGAGCCGGCCACGTAGGCCCCGGCGGCCACGGCCGCGTGCAGCCGGTGGATTTCCTCATTCAGGTAGGCCAGCGCCAGCGCCGGGATGCCGCCAAGGGCCATCCCCTCAAGGGTGCGCAGCGCCAGCAGTGCGGGGAAGCTGGGGGCCAACGGCACCAGCAGGCCCAGCACGGTGGCGGCGATGATGGCCGTGCCCATGACGCGGACGCGGCCGAACCGGTCCGCGGCGAAGGACCATGGCAGCACGGCGACGGCCAGTCCGATGGTGGCGGCGGAAACGGTCAGGGCCGCCTGCGCGGCGGTGATATCCAGGTCCCGGGCCAGTAGGGGCAGCAGCCCCTGGACCGAGTACAGCTGGGCAAAGGTGGCAACCCCGGCGAAGGCGAGCGCCAGCAGCACCCTTCGGTAGCCGGCGCTGCCCTTGCTGTGCCCGGCCCAGGGTGCCAGCGGGCTCTGCTGCGGGAGCGCCGCCTTTGGATCGGACGGCCGCATGCGCCGGGGAAACTCTGGATCGCTCACAACAATTAAGCTTAGAAGCGCTGCTTGGATGCGTCTAATGCATTATTGACGGATAATTCATAGCAGAAACGTATTGAAACCAAGAGACTACGGTGACAGGAATCGGTTTTGAGGGAGCGCAATTACCAGGAGCTGGCGCGGCTGTTGCCGGTGCTGCCCATCCTGGCCGAGCTGGGCGAGACGGGGCATATCACCGAGACTGCGGAACTGCTGGGGATACCGCAGCCCACCGTCAGCCGCGCGCTGGCCCGGGCCGCCGTCGTCGTCGGCACCGATCTGGTGGTCCGGGAGGGCCGCGGAATCCGCCTGACCCCCGCGGCCCAGCTGCTGATCCCCCGGCTGCAGGCAGCGCTCGCCCAGGTCCAGGCCGGGCTGGACGAGGTGCGGCTGCAGGCCGACCAGGCGCGCGGCAGGATCTCGGTAGCCTTCCAGCACACCTTCGGGGAGGCCATGCTGCCGCTGATGATCCGCGAGTACCGGCGGCTGCACCCGGCGGTGAAGTTCGAGCTGATCCAAGGTTCGCGGTCCTTCTGCCTGGACGCGTTGGCGGAGGCCCGGGTGGATCTGGCCGTCATTTCCCCCGTGCCGCGGGCTAGCCGGTCGCTGGGGTCGGAGCTGCTGTACGCCGAGCCGCTGCGCCTGGTGGTGCCGGAGCAGCACTCTTTCGCGGCGCGCCACAGCATCCGCCTCGAGGAGGCCCGGGCGGAAGGGTTCGTGGTGCTTAGTGAAGGCTTCGGGCTGCGGTCCATCTTTGACGGGCTGTGCCGGCAGGCTGGGTTCAGGCCGCGAATCACGTTCGAGGGGCAGGATTCGCACACCCTGCGCGGCCTGGTCTCCGCCGGTCTGGGCGTGAGCGTCCTGGCACCCTCCGGTGCGGACCACCTCACGCCCGCGGCCAGCCCGCTCGGCTGGAAGGAACTGGTCATCGAGGCGCCGCTGGCCCAGCGGGAGATCGGCCTGTCCTGGCGGTTGCGTGCGGGCGAGCCGGATCAGGTGCGCCGTTTCCGGGAACTCGTGCTGGGGGAGGGCCGGCCGCTGCTGCAGCGGGCGTTTGCCGGTACGTCTGCCGCCCCCACAACCGCAACTACCCCGCAGTAAGTGCACGAAACCCGCCGTTTTCGTGCACTTACTGCGGGGTAGTTGCGTTGGTTGCGCGACGGCGGTGCCCGGCGGCGGGTGTCCGGCGCCTAAAGTTCGCGCAGGAAACCCTCGACGACGTCGCCGGCGGCAACGTCCCGGGCCTGCCGCCACGCCGTTCCGGCCCACAGATTGACCGCGCCCGCGTCGCCCCTGCCGGCCGCCGCGGCGCGGATCGGCGCGGTCAGATGGTGGATGGCCGGATAGCCGTCCGGTGCGGACGCCGTATGGTCCCGGACAAAGCGGTTGACCAGTGCGCGGGCGGGCTTGCCGGTGAACGCGCGGGTCAGCACGGTTTCGGTGTACTGCGGATCCGCCAGCGCGTCCTTGTGCAGCTGCCGGGCGCCGCTTTCCGCCGTCCGGACAAAGGCCGTGCCCAGTTGCACCGCCACGGCGCCGGCCTGCAGGACGGGTTTGACCGCCGCCGCGTCGCCCAATCCGCCGGCACCTATCAGCGGGAGGTCCACCGACTCCCGGATCAGGGCCACCAGTGCGGCGGTGTCCGCGGACGGTGCGCGGCCGGACGGCGGAAGGAAGGCCGCGGTGTGCGAGCCGGCATGCTGGTGCTGAACGGTCAGGGCATCGGCACCTGTCTGTGCCGCAAGGCGGGCCTCCTCCACGCTGGTGACACTGGCAATCACGCGGCTGCCGGCCCGCTGCAGGCGCTGCACCACGGACGCCGGGGCCAATCCGAAAGTGAAACTGACAAACGGCACCGGATCGGAAACCAGCAGGTCGATCTTGGCCGGCCAGCCGTCGTCGTCCTCATGGACCGGCGGGAGGTCCACTCCGTAAGTGGCAGCCTCCGCCTCCAGCTCCTGTCGGTAGAGGGCCAGGGCGGCAGAGTCCAGCGGAGTTGTGCCGGGGACAAAGACATTTACGCCGAAATCCACCCCGGCCGCGCGGACTTGGGCCACCTGGGCGGCCAGCGCCTCGGCGGACTTGTAGCCGGCGGCGAGGAAGCCGCATCCGCCGGACCGCGCGGCGGCCACGACGAGTTCCGGGGTGCTGGTGCCGCCGGCCATCGGCGCCACGATGATGGGAGAGGGGAACACTGGACCTCCAAGGTCGGCTGAACTCCGGCTCCGCGCGGGTCCGTCTGGGGCCGGTCCGCGTGGGGCAACGTGGTACACAGCGTCCCGCAGGCCGTCGGGTTGAACGGCGCGGGCGGGCGCAGATGGCTAGTCTAGTGTGGTGACTACTCGCGCAACCAGTACCAGCCAGGGCCCGGCGGCCATCATCGGCCTGGACATCGGCGGTTCCAAAACCCGCGGCATCAAGTGGCTGGACGGCACCGTGCAGGCGGACTTTTCGGTCGGCAGCGCGAATGTGCAAAACGTCAGCCGGGAACAGGCGGGGGCCAATCTGAATGACCTGTTTGGCCAGCTGGGCGCCGACGGCGTCACCGAGGTGTACGCCGGGTCCGGCGGCATCGACACCGACGAGGATGCGGCCGCGCTCGCCGCCCTGATCGACCCCAACGTTCCCGGCGCAAAGGTCACCGTGGTGCATGACACCCGGCTGCTGCTGGCCGCGGGAGGCGCCAGCACCGGGGTGGCCGTGATTGCGGGCACCGGTTCCGCCGCGTGGGGAGTGAACGACGGCGGCGGCCAGGCCCGCGCGGGCGGCTGGGGGTATCTGCTCGGAGACGAGGGCAGCGGCTACTGGTTTGGCCGCGAAGCCGTCCGGCACAGCCTGTACCGGATGAATCTGCGTCTGGAACCGGACCGGCTGACCCGGGCGCTGCTGGCCAAATGCGGGCTCAGCGAGCCCAACGAGCTGATTGCCCATTTCCACGGCGATACCGGCCGTCGCTACTGGGCGACGATGTCCCCGCTGGTTTTTGATGCCGCTGCGGAAGGCCACCATGAGAGCCTGACCATGATCGAGACGGCCGGCCGGGACCTGGCCGCCCTGGCCGCGCAGTGCGCCCGGCTGCTCAGCCTGACCGGCCCGATTGTGCTGGGCAGCGGGCTCGGCATGAACCAGCCGCCCCTGCAGGTTGCGTTCAAGGCCTATCTGGCCGACGTCGGGCTGAC
>JBBRKU010000128.1:0-6142 GCA_038231735.1 Actinomycetales bacterium
AGTGGAAGCGGGATGAACGAACCTTGCTCCCTTTCCGGGTCGACACTCACGACGTCGCCTTTTGGGACCAGTCGCTCGGGTGTTATGTACTTTATCTCCGCGGTTGGAATGTGCCGGGCGCGTGGAACGAGCGCATGCGAAAGGTGGTTCGCCTCACCCTCGACACGCTGGCAACGCCGGCCGCCATTGTTCCCTCGGGCAAGGGTAACAATCCCATAAAACCCGCGGACCTGCCGCGCATTGTGGACGAAGTGCCGACGGTCATGACGATCGACGCGTACGATCCGTCAAACACCGATGTCTACAACAGCGCCGTGCAACCCTATCCACTCGACCCCGCTTGGTATGTGGGGTTTCCGTCGTTTTTTAGGCGAAGGAGCCTCGTCGACGGGCGACTGGAAGTGCAGTTCGTCGGCAGTCGCGATGGCATCACCTGGCACCGCTACGATCACATTCCATATGTGGCCCCGGGCCTCGCCGGATCCGACAGTGCGAATCGCACCTATATGGGAGTCGGCCTTGTGGTGCGTGGAGACGAGCTTTGGCAGTATGGAGTGTCTTATGCCAGTCAGCACGGCACAGCGGGCACCCCGCAGGCCGAACTCGACGAACCAGTCCGGCCGTCCGCCTCCCGCGACCCGCAACCCGACGGCACGGTCTATCGTTACGTGCAACGGATCGATGGCTTCGTCTCGCTGGATTTTTCGCTGACGGGCGGCCGGGCCGTGACCGTCCCGGTAAAGGTCGCGCAACCGCGGCTGCGGCTCAACGTTGACACGGGCGCCTTGGGCGACCTGCGGGTCGCCTTGATCGGGGCGGACGGGAAATCGTTGCCCGGCTTCAGCGCGCAGGAGTGCGATCCGATCGAAACCAACTCGACCCACGCGACCGTCTCATGGCGCGGGCGGACGGATCTGTCCGCTCTCTCCGGCCAGGATGTCCGGCTGCAATTCACCGGTTCAAGGGCGAAGCTCTACGCGTTTTACTTCGGGTCCGCGCAATAGCGGGATGATCCATGAAAGTTCTCCTTACATGCGGCCTGCAGCTCGCGCTGACAGGGCTGGCGTTGCTGCCGTGTTTGCAAGGTCACGAAGCGCGACGGCACCTGTTTCTCGATCCGGACACCATGGCCAGGTCCTCGGGCACGGTGTTGTCGGTCAACGGGCCGCAATCCCGCGAGGTTGTCATCCGTCCCGACCGCCCATGGGAGCAGGGGATGATCAGCTTCTATACCACGGTCATCGACGACCACGGCAAACTCCGGCTGTGGTACATCTGCCGCGACCTCGCCAACCAACCGAACCTCGCCTACGCGGAATCCGCCGACGGGCTGACGTGGACCAAGCCGAATCTGGGCATCGTCGATTACCACGGTTCCAAGGACAACAATCTCGTCGGCGTGGCCAGTCTCGACGGCGCGGTTTTCCGCGATCCCCGGGCCCAACCTGGCGAGGAGTATGTTTACGTGGGACACGTGGCGGGGGAAGGGGTCTTCCGTTTTTTTTCTCCGGATGGCTGGCACTGGCGGCGCGATCCCCGGGCGTTGTTGGCGTTTCGCTCCGACACCCAGAATGTGGCCTTCTGGGACGAGGTGCAGCACCACTATGCGCTCTACCTGCGCGGTTGGGATTTGCCGGGCACGTGGGAGGCGCGTCTCCGCAAGGTGGTGGGTCTGACCGCTGGCAGTCTGGCGGCGCCGCTCCCGGTCAGGCCTTCCGGCCGGGGCAACAATCCGGGGCGTCCGGATGATCTGCCCCGCATTGTCGATGAGCTTCCGACCGTGCTCGCGGCGGACCAACACGATCCGTCCGGCACCGAGGTATATAACATTTCGGCACAGCCCTATCCGCCCGATCCCCGGTGGTATGTCGGTTTCCCGTCCTATTTTCTCCGGCACAAGAATATCAGCGACGGCCGGTTGGAGGTTAATTTCGTCGGCAGTTCGGACGGTCGCAACTGGCACCGTTATGACCGCCAGGCCTATGTCAGGCCGGGACTGGCCGATGCGGACAACGCCAACATGGTATTCATCGGGCCGGGTCTCGTGGTGCGGGGCGACGAACTTTGGCAGTACGGCACAGGTTTTCGGAATCGACACGGCGCCGTGGGCAAGGGGAAGGACGGCGCCGACGGGGTGATCTACCGCTACGTGCAGCGCATCGGCGGGTTCGTCTCGCTGGACTTTGCCCTGGAGGGAGGTCGCTGCGAAATGAAACCGGTGACGGTCGACGGAGGTCATTTTCGCGTCAACGTCGACACCGGCGCACTGGGCACGCTCCGGGTTGGACTGCGTGACGCAGCGGGCCGGCCCATACCCGGATTCAGTACCGCGGAATGCGATCCGGTGCACACCAATTCCACGCGGGCGGAAGTGACCTGGCAGGGCCGAGCCGTGGGTGCCGCACTGGTGGGTCAGTCGGTGCAGGTGGAGTTTTCCGCAGATCGGACCAAGCTGTTCACCTTCTACTTCGATTAGTCCGGAAGCCTCTATGAACGCCACCCAACTCAAACAAGCCCTGCACTCCGGCCGCCGGGTCTACGGCACCCTGATCGTATCTCCGTCGCCCCGCTGGTCGGACTCGGTCGCGGGGATCGGTTTGGACTTCGTCTTCATCGACACCGAGCACATCGCCCTCGATCGCGCGCAGGTTTCCTGGATGTGCCAGGCCTATCGCGCGCGCGGACTGACGCCGATTGTGCGCATCCCTTCGCCCGATCCCTATCAGGCTTGCATGGCGCTGGACGGCGGTGCCGGCGGGATCATTGCCCCTTACATCGAGACGGTTGAACAAGTGCGGGCGTTGCGTGGCGCCGTGAAGTTGCGCCCGGTCAAAGGCGCGCGGCTGGCGGCGGCGTTACAGGGAGACGTGCCGCTTGAGCCGGAGTTGCTGACCTACGTGAAGTCGCGGAATGAGAATTCACTCTTCATCATCAACATCGAGAGCACACCGGCCATGGAGCGATTGGACGAGCTGCTGGCCGTGCCCGACTTGGACGCGATCCTCATCGGGCCGCACGATCTGTCCTGCAGCTTGGGCGTTCCCGAGCGCTATGACGATCCGCGCTTTGAAGCCGCGGTGCTCCGCATCATTCGCCAGGCGCGCGCGGCCGGGGTGGCGGCGGGCATGCACTGGTCGGGCGCGCCGGAACGCTTCGTCCCTTGGATCGCGGCCGGGCTCAATTTGGTCATTTGCAGCGGCGATATTGCCGCCATGCATGCGAAGCTCACCGGTGACATTGGCGCGCTGCGCCGACGGTCGGGGGACGCACCGGCCGGACAAGGTTCGGCGGATGCCATCTGAGCCCTAGCCGGACGATTGAAAGGTGAAAGATGCAGACCGTGAAAAATACGGGCTGGTTCAGCCCTTGTCGTCGTAGAACCAGGTGAGCGGGACGCGGGCCTGCACCAGGTCGCAACGCTTCCGGTCGAGCGAGAAGACACGATAATAGACCAGGGCGTGGTCGCCGTCGAACGTCACCCCGGGGTATTCGGACCAGAGCTGGGGATTGGTCTCAAGCGCCTTGGGCAGGCCCCAGCTCCGGCCGCCATCCTTGCTGATGGCGCAGGCGAGCACGCAACGAAAACCCGCAATCTTGACATCGGGGTTCCAGGTCGGATTCCAGATCATGAGCAGATCATTGCTGTTCGGGATGCGGGTGACGTAGGTCGGCGCCAGGGCGCTGAACACGCCGGAAGGTTTCGGTGCGCTCCAGGTCGTCCCCCGATCGGTGGATTCGGCGGTAAACGACTGGCCATGCCAGCTCCGGATAAACTGGATGAGCGAGCCGTCCGCGCGCTGGGACAGGCAGGCTTCCTCGAATCGTCCGCCGACGCCGGCGATCGGATCCATCATCACCGCGCTCCGCTGCCACGTTTGGCCGTTGTCGTCAGAATAGGTATAGTAGGTGCCCATGCAATTGGAGCGGTAGCCTGTACCGGGCTGGGCCTTGCCGGGCGAAAGGATCGTATGGCATTGCACGATCACCCGGCCGTTATCGAGCGTCCAAGCCCGGTCATGACAGCCGGTGTGATATTCAGCATTGTCCGGAGTGATGCGGACGCGCTCGGACCAGGTTTTCCCTTCGTCGGCTGAGATCCGGACCATCTTGGCACAATGCCCGTAGTTCGTGGCGCCATTGCCGCCACTCCGCCAGCTGTAGGCCAGTAGCAGCCGGCCATCAGCCATGCGCGTCAGGCCGGGGAGATGCAGTTAACGAGGGCATCCTTGTCGTCGACCACCACGAATGGCTTGGACCAGGTCCGACCGCCATCGGCCGACGTCATGCCGCTGATGCGAGCGTAGCCATCGTCGCCGGTGGGATCACGCCGCAAGGGTGAGGCTGGCGGACGCTCAGCGGCCGGCATCATGTCCTCCCGCAGAAACTCCGACCACAGCAGCAGGATGCGGCCGTCCTTGAGCCGCGCGACTGTTTGCTCGCCGTGCTTGGGTGCCGCGGGGGTGGCGGTGACCACGAGTTGTTTTTCGATGCCGGGAATCTCCCGCAGTTTCGGAGTCTCGTCGGTCCAGGCGGCCAAGGTGGAAGCACAGGCCAGCATCAGGCCGGCCAGACAAACGGGGGTAATCGTTTTCATGGGTCGCGACTGTGCCCGTCCGGCAGAGTCCGGACCATGGTCTTATAGTGGTTCAAACATGGCACCTTTGACCGGGATTGGCTGAACGCGGCTTGCGCGGCCCAAGCTGGCCGCTTTTGATGGTTGTCGTGAAGCACTTCGACGTGGTCGTCGCCGGCGCCACTGCGCCCGGCCTCATCGCCGCGGTGCGGTCGGCGCGGGAAGGATTGAGCGTCGCCCTCGTGGCGGCTGGCCGGCAGCTGGGTGGCAGCCTGCCTTCACTGGGCGCGGTGGAAACGCATTACCGGGGCAACCGGGCGCCGCTGCTGCAGGAGTTCATCGCCGCGGTGCAGGCTCATTATTGCGGGCGGTATGGACGCGATTCTGAGCAATACCGCGCGTGCGCCGGCGGCAAGATGGTGATGTTCGAGCCACACGTCGCGGAGACGATTCTCGAAGGCTGGGTGGCGGCGGAGAAAAATATCACGGTGTGGCGCGGGTTTGTCCCGGAGGCTCCGAGCCCATCCGGGCGGATGCTGCAGGCGGTGGAATTTCGCAATCCTGCGACCAGCGAGGCGATCTGTCTAACCGGCCGGGCCTTTGTCGAGGCCAGCTATGAAGGCGATCTCATGGCTCGGGCCGGAGTGAAATTCAGGATTGGTCGCGAGGGGCGGAAGGAATTCGGCGAACCCAGTGCCGGCCGGGTTTTCACGCGCTGGCTCACTGGAGAATTTCCCCGTGACGCGGTCGAAGGCCGCTTGAATCTGGTCACGGCGGGAGCGACGACCTCGGCGTCCTTGCCGGGAAGCACTGGGGCAGGCGATGACAACATCCAGTCCTACAGCTTCCGCCTGTGTCTCACCGACGATCCCGCGAACCGGCGGTTGCCCGCAGCGCCGCCTGGCTATGACCGGTCGGCCTATGCCCCCCTGCTGCTCACGCCGGCAGAAAAGGAGAAGCTGGCGCTGCCTTTTCACCATCGTTTCCTGATCTATTCGCTGCGCGAGATGGTGGAGCGTGATCATGTCTTCCACGGCCACGCGCTGCCCAACCGCAAGCGCAGCTGGAACGCCACGAACCTCACCGGTGGCGGCAAGGATTACGCGGGGTCCACTGGTGACGCGCGGGCGGCCATCGCGACCCGGCACCTGCACCATGCGCTCGGGCTGATGTGGTTTTTGCAGAATGACCCGGAGATGCCCGCGGATCTGCGCGCAAAAGCCCGCGAGTGGGGGCTGGCGGGGGATGAGTTCAGCGACAACGGTCATGTGCCGCATCAACTCTACGTACGGGAGGCGCGGCGCCTCGTGGGCCGCGCGATCTTCACGGAGCACGATGCGTTGCCCGCCGCGGGCCAGCCGCGCGCGCCGGTCCATTCCGACTCCATCGGAATCACGGATTTTTCGCTCGATTCGCTGGCCTGCACGACGGAGCGGCTGCCGGGCACGTTGTGCGATGGACAGCTGTTCCAAATGGACGTGTCGCGGCCGGGGCAGGTGCCATTCGGGATATTGTTGCCGCAGGAGTTCGACAACCTGCTGGTCGTCACCACGGTGTCGGCCACGCATG
>JBBRKU010000129.1:0-6141 GCA_038231735.1 Actinomycetales bacterium
CCGCGCTTGAGGTTCCAGATCTGGTCATCGGAGAGGTGCGCGACCATTTCCTTGGTCTGCGGGGTCTGGCCGAAGAAGTGCTCGCGGACGAACCCGCCGGATTCGGCCTTGTAGGTCTGGTAGTCCCCGTCCACGGTGGTGTTCATGACCTTCACCAGCGAGCCGTCGGTGTCCTTGGCGAGCAGGTCATCCCACTCCCGGCCCCAGACGACCTTGATCACGTTCCAGCCGGCGCCGCGGAAGAACGCCTCCAGTTCCTGCATGATTTTGCCGTTGCCGCGGACCGGTCCGTCAAGGCGCTGCAGGTTGCAGTTGATGACGAAGTTCAGGTTGTCCAGCTTGTCGTTGGCGGCGAGCTGGAGCAGGCCGCGGGACTCGGGCTCATCCATTTCACCGTCGCCCAGGAACGCCCAGACCTGCTGGTCGGCGGTGTCCTTGATCCCGCGGTTGTGCAGGTAGCGGTTGGACTGGGCCTGGTAGATCGCGTTCATCGGCCCGATGCCCATCGAGACGGTGGGGAATTCCCAGAACTCGGGCATCAGCCGCGGGTGCGGGTAGGAGGAGAGTCCGTGGCCTTCCTTGGATTTTTCCTGCCGGAAGCCGTCCAGGTCCTCCTCGGAGAGCCGGCCCTCCATGAACGCGCGGGCGTACATGCCGGGGGAGGCGTGGCCCTGGAAGAAGATCTGGTCCCCGCCGCCGGGGTGGTCCTTGCCGCGGAAGAAGTGGTTGAAGCCGACCTCGTACAGGGTCGCGGCTCCGGCATAGGTGGAGATGTGCCCGCCCACCCCGATGTCCGGGCGTTGCGCGCGGTGGACCATGACCGCGGCATTCCAGCGAAGCCAGGCCCGGTACTTGCGCTCGATCTCCTCGTCGCCGGGGAAATCGGGTTCCTGGTCCGCCGGGATCGTGTTCACGTAATCCGTGGTGGTCACCATCGGCACGCCGACGCTTTGCGCCCCGGCCCGCTGCAGCAGGCTGCGCATAATGTACTGGGCGCGTTCGGTGCCCTGTTCACGGATCAGCGAATCCAGGGACTCAACCCACTCCGCGGTCTCTTCCGGATCCCTGTCAGGCAGCTGGTTTGTTAACCCGCTCAGGATGTGGGAGTTCTCTTCTCCTGCAGCCACGTCCAACCTCTCTTCATTGAATGTGTAAACATTCCATACTTCCGCATGGTGGTATATTGTTGTCGAAAAAATAGCTCATCGGCGCACGGCTTTCATGTGGCCCCATAATGGAAGTCGTATCTAGGAGCCGGTTTATAGACCCTTAAGGTCGAGTGGCCAGCCGATGACTTTCTTTGGGCGGGGTGTGGCATAGGTGCGGACCTTGGAGGTGGACAGACCCAGTCGGACCAGTGATTCCGCGATGGTCACCGCAGAAGCGACGCCGTCCACGACGGGAACGCCGAGCCGGTTCCGGATCTGGTCGTCGAGGCCGGCCATGCCGCCGCATCCCAGGACGATGACCTCTGCCTTGTCCTCTTCCACCGCACGCTGGGCCTGGTCAATGATGGCGGCGATGGCGCGGTCCGGGAATTCCTCGAGTTCCAGCACGCCGAGTCCGCTGGCCCGGACGGAGGCGCATCGGGCGTCCAGGCCGGCGAGTTTGAGCCGGTCCTCGATCAATGGAACCGTTCGGTCCAGAGTGGTGACGACCGAATACTTATGGCCCAGGAACATGGCCGTACTGGCCGCGGCCTCGGTGATGTCCACCACCGGTACGTCCAGCAGCTCCTGCAATCCCTCGCGGCCGTGTTCCCCGTAGCCGGCCTGGATGACGGCGTCGAACGGTTCGGGGTAGGAGAGAACCTTGTCCATGACGGCGATCGCAGCCAGGTAGCTTTCGAAGTTTCCCTCGCAGGAATCCGCACCGAAGCGGGGTGTGAGGCCGACGATCTCGGTTCCGGCGGAGGCGGCAGTGCGTGCCTGCGCAGCGATGGATTCGGTCATGGAGGCGGTGGTGTTTACGTTGGCGACGAGGATGCGCATCAGGGAGGTCTTTCAGTTTGGGTGGGTTCACGTGGACCCGCCGGCCCGGCGTCATCCGGGCCGGCGGAGGCGGTGTCAGTGGACGCTGGGGATGGCGATCGGCTCGCCCGAAACGTCGTGGAACGCCTGCTTGCGGTCGGCAATGGCCAAGTAGGCTACGGCTCCGAGGCCGGCGCCGAAGAACCAGGAGAAGGCGGAGACCGGTTCGAATGCCGGGATGAAGGCGATGAGAAGGGAGATGAGGGCGGCCGGAATGAAAGCGGCAATGGCGCGGAGGTTGAAGCCGTTGCGGTAGAAGTAGGCGCCGGTCCGCTCTTCGGTGAAGAGCTCGGGGACGTTGATTTTCGTCCGGCGGATCAGCCAGTAGTCGGCCATGATGACGCCGAACAGCGGGCCGAGCAGGGCTCCCAGACCTCCGAGGAAGTAAACGATCACCGCAGGGTTGTTGTACAGGTTCCAGGGCAGGATGACCAGGCCGATGATGGCGCTGACCAGGCTCGCGCGGCGGAAGTTGAGCTTTGTGGGGAACAGATTGGTCAGCGCATAGATCGGGGCTACGAAGTTGGCCATCAGGTTGACAGCGATGGTCAGCACCAGGAGCGCCAGCGCGGCCGCGACCAGGAGGAAGGTGTTGGGGATGGCCTGCACGATGTCTGAGGGGCTGCCGATGACGACACCGTTGATCTTGAATTGCGCTCCGGTTATGACGATCACGATGAGGCCGAAGAACAGCATGTTGATCGGAATGCCCCAGAAGTTGCCTTTGATGATGGATTTGCGCGTCGTGGAGGAGCGGGTGAAGTCGCAGAAATTCAGGACGAAGGTGGCATAGATGGATACCCAGAGTGCGCCGCCGGCGAAGATCTCGCGCCACATGGCGCCTCCGGTCAGGGCGTTGTGCGTCGAGAGTGCGATGGACCCGCCGGACTTAATGAACATCCAGATGGCGAGGACTGTCATGGTGATCAGGATGATGGGTCCGGCGAAGGCCTCGTAGTGGCGGATCATGTCCATGCCGTATCTGACGATGATGACCTGCACGACCCAGAGGAAGACGAACGAGGCCCAGCCCAGGGTGGAGAGGCCGAGGATGGAATCGTGGTCGAGATCCCGCAGGCCGGGGTTCAGGGCGATCAGCAGAACACGCAGCACCAGTGAAGCCAGGTAGGTCTGGATGCCGAACCAGACGATGGCGACGCCACCACGGATGAGGGCGGGAATCTGCGCGCCGTGGATTCCGAAGGCGATGCGGCTCATGACGGGGAACGGGACGCCCGTCTTGTGGCCCATGAAGCCGGAGAAGGTCAGCAGCAGGAACAGCAATACGGCGCCGACGCCGAGGGCCATCAGGATTTGCCAGGCGCCCAGACCGAGCGCGAAGAGGCCTATCGCGAACCCGTAGTTGCCCAGGCTGTGCACATCGTTGGCCCACAGCGCAAAGATGTTGTACGCGCTCCAACGCCGGCCAGCCGTCGTGGTGGGGGCCAGGTCCTGGTGGTAGAGCCGCGGACTGGTCGGAGGCAGGCCCGGGGTGCCCAGGGCCGCGGAGGGCGGCTGATGCAGAATCGGGTCGTGGTGTTCGTGGTGTTCGTGGTGATGGTGGCCGACCGTGGGGACCGGTGGGGTGGTGTCTGGGAGCCTACTCATTGGGAGGACCTCTCGTGCAGGGAAGCGTTTTGGGTGTGCGGAAGCGCACGGATGATGTGCGGTAGGCTGCCCGTCTCGTGCCCGTGGCCGGGCACATGGGGTCAGCGGCCGGGCTAGCGGGCCCGAAGGCAGGGAGTCTTAAGAGCCCGGGAGTATGGGCCGGATCCGTAATCCCTACAGCTGCGGGGATCTGCCCGCGGCGGCCGGTGTCTGAATGCGCCGCGGGGGCGATCAGAGCTGTGCAGGAGGACCGGCGGGGACGCCTGGTGCCTCTTGGCTGCGGCCGAACTCGCTTTCAGCGCAGCAGGATGGGAGATGATCATTGATCTGGGCCAATCGTGTGATCCTCGAGATTGAGGATAGGAATACTGTAGGCCACATCACAAAATTTCACAATAGGATATTCAATTTCCATATTATGGAATTAACGTGGACGGACCTATGGGTTTGCAACCGGCACCTGAGACCATTTGGCTCGGATTCACGCACCGGAACAGAACCCGCACGAGCCCGAACATCCGCACCGTGTTTCGGGCCCCTGGGTTCACTCTTAGGGCTCGCGTGTAAATTAACGTCGTTTTGGGCTGAGAGTTTACTATACTTGTGGTATGGCAGAGATTGCGGAGTTAGAGGGAATCCAGGCGGAATTCGTCGCCGGGTTGGCAGCGGTACTGGCCGAGGCGGGACCGATTTTGGATGAGCGTCAGCAGCGGGTGTTGGCCGGGGCCGGCGCCAGGGCGCTGGGCCGTGGCGGGATCAAGCTGCTCGCGGCCGCTACCGGGCTCTCCCCGGAGAGAATCGGGCGCGGCGCCAAGGAGTTGAAGGCGGGCCTGGCCATCGATGGGCGTATCCGAGCCAAGGGTGCGGGCCGGCCGTCGCTGGAGTCGAAAGATCCGCAGGTCTGGGAGGCGCTGGACGCGCTGGTCGATCCGCTGCCCCGCGGGGATCCGATGTCGCCGCTGCGGTGGACGACGAAATCGACCCTGAACCTGGCCCAGGCCCTGACCTCCTGCGGTCATGAGGTGGGGGCCAGCACCGTGGCCAGGCTCCTGAAGGATCACGGATACAGCCTCCAGGCCAACGCCAAGAAGCTCGAGGGACGCCAGCACCCGGACCGCGACGCCCAGTTCCACTACCTCAACGACCAAGTCACCGTCTTCCTGGCCGCCGGGCTGCCGGTGATCTCGGTCGACTCGAAAAAGAAAGAGAACATCGGCGCCTATTCCAACGGCGGGGCGGAGTACGCACCCCGGGGCGAACCGGAGAACACCAACACGTACGACTTCATCGGGGCCGCCGGCAAAGCCGCCCCCTACGGGGTCTACGACGTTGGCGCGAACACCGGCTGGGTCAATGTCGGCTCCGATGCCGACACAGGCGTGTTCGCGGTCGAGTCCATCCGCCGCTGGTGGACCAACATCGGCCACCAGGCCTACCCGGAGGCAAAAAAGTTGCTGATCACCGCCGACGGCGGCGGATCCAACGGGTCCCGCCTGCGGCTATGGAAAACCCAACTCGCCGAGCTGGCCGCCGAGACCGGCCTGGAGATCACCGTCTGCCACCTACCCCCGGGCACTTCCAAATGGAACAAGATCGAACACCGCATGTTCTCCGCGATCACCATGAACTGGCGCGGACGGCCCCTGCAAACCCATGAAGTCGTCGTCGAAACGATCGCCGCAACCACCAACAAATCCGGGCTCAGGATTCAATCAATACTCGATACCAACACCTATCAGAAGGGCATCAAAATCACCGACCACCAGATGAAGACATTCGAAGCCGAGCACCTGGACCGACACGATTTCCACGGCGACTGGAACTACTCGGTGCACAGCGCCCCGGAAACACGACACGCCCGGGGAAAAACAGACTAATTTTTATGTGAGCCCTAACTGGTGACCCGGCGAATTGCCGACCGGCGAATTGCAATAGGGCACCGTCCGGGCAGCCAAACAAGACATCTCCGTCGCCCGGGACTTCCTCCAGCGCCTCTCAGAACGAGGGAAAAGACCGCCACGTAGAGATGGCCACTTGGCTGGAGCCCCGCGGCAGTCTTGTTGGCATTGGGCGTACTGCCGTCATCACGGCCTCTGGTAGGAGTATATGTGGCCCAAAGTATTGCCGGATTGTCTGGCGTGTTGTTCGGTGATTTGGGTGCTGTAGCCCAAGGCTTGGGCGGCAACCCGAGGGGGCATGGTGAGGACGAGCGCGTGGAGGGTGTCCGGGGCGGTATCCGGGAAAGAGCCATGTCAGGGCGCGGTTGGCTGCTGCCGTGTTCTTGTTGGGCCGGTTGGCGAGGTGTTGTTGAATGATCGAGTCAAGGGGGGTGGGGGACAGGCTGGTACGCCGTTATGGGCATTTGGGTTTCCCCTCGTATCGTGGAGGTATCGCTTTAAGGAGGTTCGGCGGTGGATACACGACGGAAGTATGACGAGGAGTTCAAGGCCGGTGCGGTGCGGATCGTGGCCGAGACGCACAAACCGATTGCTCGGGTCGCCCG
>JBBRKU010000130.1:0-6133 GCA_038231735.1 Actinomycetales bacterium
GGCTGGTACCGGGACATGGAAACGTTCATTACGGGCGTCGAGGAAGCGCCGAGTGGCTGGTGGGCGAGGGCATCGTGGATCCGAAGGAGGCCGAGAAGGCTCTGGAGGAGTAGAGCGTCCCAGCAGGCTCCGGCATTGGTTCGGTGGGAGCCTCAATCCCACCAGAAGTCCCAGCACTTGGCGCCAAGAAGTCGTCCGGCATACTCAGCCTCAGTGACCGGCGGCCTTTCGTCTTGCGGATAGAAGTTGTCCGGACAAAATAAATAGTGCTCGGATGTCAGGACACGGGCGTCCCCTTCAGTCAGGGGTGGGCGGCCGATCAACAACTCCATGGTGGTATCGCCGAGCTGATACAGCACGGCGCCGAACCGTTGCTCCCAGGACCGCAGGACCATGGAGACCTCGTAGCCGCCCAGAAAATAATTCATCCCTCCCGCCCATCCCACAAAGCCCGGAACAACGGCCGGACGGGTGCTCGGCACCAAAAGTATGCCGGAGCCCGGACCGGAATATCCCGCCCCCCCCATGTTCAGACCGCACTAGTCGTACACGTTCGCTCCCGTCACCAGCGGCTGAATCAGCTCGGCCGGGCTGAGCATATGCACCCGGACGCCAGGGCTCTCCACAACGACTGCGAGGACCGCCTACGACGGGGCACAAGCCGGTCTGCGGGAACCGCTGCGCCAGGGCCCGCCACGCTGAAGATGTGCCATCCCAGGGAACGTCGCTGGCCCAGCCGAAGTGTGGTTGGACCTTGGACATCTGTTTGCGTCCCTGAATGTCCCGATAGGAGTATTGCTCCGGTCGGACGCGGCGCCCGGGCGGAAGCCGGACCCCCGCGACCTGCGTTTCGCCGTCGTCCGGCAGTTTACCGACCACCGGCGCACGCACGGGGACTTCAACGCTGTCCATACGAGCATCGTGCGACGGGGTCCATGCACTATGCGAATCCATAGGCTGATCCTACGGAGCGACCGACCTGGCCGGGAGTTGCAGAATTCCAACTGTGGATAACTCCCGGCCAGTTCCGGCCGCCGATCGTCGCTCTTCCATACCCTGGCCCGCACCAGCATGCTCCCGGCCCTGGCCGCCGCCATCGTCCTGTTCGTCGCGGCACGTACCGGGAGCACCAACGCCGGTCCATCCGGTGACGCCACCCTCCCTCGGCCTCCGTGGACCCGCTACGTGGCTACGCGAACCTCGCCGTGCGGGACTGCTGCTGCGGGAGATCGTGGATCAGCAGGTGGCACCGGCGATCGCCCAGCGGATCCGTCGTGAATCCTCCACGGACGGCATCATGGCCAAACGCCCAACGGCAGGTCCAGTCTTCGGCCCGCACCTGCTGCCACGAGCGCCCTAGCCACACGTTTGTGCTGAACGTTCCGGTTGGGGATACTGGTCATTCGTTTGCATCGTGCGATGGGCAATCCTGCAAAACACTCCACCCCAACGCCCGGAGGACCCATGAACATCAAAGCCATGCCTGCACCTATCCGGCGGGAAATCGCAGCCATCGATCCCTTAGGAGCGGAAGAACAACTCAACGCCGCCCTCCGCGAACTACAGCGGTTGGCCACCCCAGAACGGCGCCGCGGCATCCTGGTGACCAGGACAGGCCCCCGGCTGCAACGCCGCTGCCCTGAGTGACCACGTACCGTACGGGGTAACGCAGGAAGATCCCCAAGAGCCCTGACCTGCAACGGTCTATGATGAAACAATTATTGACTCGGCACATTGGGACATTGACAAGTCTGTTAGGTCATGGATGTGATGCCGGAAGTTCCGAAGGCAGTGCCGTCCATAGCTGGGGAGCACGGATGCCCGAACACTATTTTTGCCAAGAGTGCGGCCACCACGCCGTGGAAATCCACAACAACCAACCCGGTGGGGGCAGGACGACCTTCCGCATTCCGGCAATCCGGTCTGGATCTGCCCGGATCCACGATGCCGGAACTCCATAGCGAAACTCAACGGCAGGGCTGGCTTCAGGCCTACCTGCCCCGACTCCACCGACAACCCCGGCGCCCACCCGTGGCCGTGAAGGTAATACGGCGTCCAATCCCTGACGGGTGTGCGGCGGGTAACTGGAAATGAGCCCTAGGATTAGCCCATGTCTCCTTTCTCAGTCACGCGCAGCGCTCTCATCCCAGCCCCGGCAACAGACATTTTTCCGTTCGTCAGCAGCTTCCATGAGTGGACCAAGTGGTCGCCTTGGGAATCGGTGGACGGTAACCTCAAGCGCACCTACTCCGGCAGCGAATCCGGGGTTGGAGCCAAATACGCTTGGAACGGCAACCGCAAGGCCGGTTCAGGCACCATGGAAATTGTTGAGACCAAAGAGCCCGGCAGCATCAACATCCGCTTGGAATTTACCAAGCCCTTCAAAGCCATCAATCCCACAACTTTCGCGTTTACCCCAGAGGGTAACGGAACCCGCGTGATCTGGACCATGACCGGTGAGAACACGGGAATCGGCAGGGTCTTCGCGCTCTTTATGAACGTGGACAAGATGGTTGGCGGGGACTTCGAAAAGGGTCTGTCCTCGCTCGCTGCGGCAGTGGCGGCCCGGACGGCCTAGGGTTTCCAACGCCAACGCCGAGGGGGCATCATGTCGAAAAAAAGCAAAAAGCAGTCCGAACCAGCCGTGATCTGGCTCCAGCAGCCCGAGGAACAGGACTACCCTGCGGCCGCGAAGTACCTGGCGCTGCTGGCGGACGACGGTGCCGTCAGCGCCACCGTACAATCGCTGCGCGATGCCCCGGTCACCCATCAGAAGGCCAAGGACATCCTGCGCGCCTCGGGCCTGCCCCTGCTGCCGCGGGACAATCCCCATGTGGCCTCGGATCTGGCCAAGATCGCCGACGGGCGAAAGCTCTCTCCGGTGCTGCTTGTCGGAGGTGATCTGCCTACTGGCATCGCGGCTCAGATTGCCGACGGCTACCACCGAGTCTGCGCCAGCTACCATACGGACGAGAGCACGGATATTCCGATCAAGTTGGCTCCGTCCGCTCATTGGGGGGCCAGGAACGCGTCACCGTGAGTTTCCTCGCCCTGGCGCTGATCGCCGTCGTCGCGCTGGCCGGGCCATTGTTGGCCCTGCCGCGGAAGTGGCATCTGCCCGTCATGCTTGGCGAGCTGCTGGCCGGCATCGTGATCGGCCGGACCGGTTTGGCCGTGGTGGATGCGGCGGATCCGACGTTCACGCTGCTGGCGGACATCGGCTTTGCGCTGATCATGTTTGTGTCCGGCACGCATGTCCCGGTTGGGGATGCGACAATCCGTTCGGCGCTGGGCAAGGGCTCGCTCCGGGCGGGCGTCGCCGCGGTACTGGCGGCCGTCGTTGGTACCGGCATTGCTCTGGCGTTCGCCACCGGGCATGCTCCGCTCTATGTGGTCCTGCTGGCCTCATCCTCCGCTGCCCTGGTGCTGCCGATCATTGATTCGCTGCGCCTGGGCGGACCGCAGGTGCTGGCCATGACGGCGCAGGTGGCCATCGCGGATATTGCCTGCATCGTCGCGCTGCCGCTGGCCGTAGATCCGCCACATGCCGGCCGGGCCGCCCTGGGCGCGCTGTCCGTGGCGGTATGCGCCGTCGTTCTGTTCTTTGCATTGAACTGGCTTGAGCGCACCGGCACCCGCGCCCGGCTCCATACCGTCTCCGAGGCACGGAAGTTCGCCCTGGAGCTGCGGATCCAGCTGGCCATTCTCTTTGCTCTGGCCGGGTTGGCCGTCTTCAGCCACGTCTCGATCATGCTGGCCGGCTTCTCCTTCGGCCTGGTGGTGGCGGCCGTCGGCGAGCCGCGGCGGCTGGCGCACCAGCTCTTCGCGGTCAGCGACGGCTTTCTGGGCCCGCTCTTCTTCGTCTGGCTGGGTGCGTCGCTGAACCTGAGGGACCTCGCCAGCCACCCGCAGATGGTGCTGCTTGGCCTGGGCCTGGGCGCCGGTGCCCTGCTGGTGCATGTGGTCCTGCGGACGATCGGATTGCCCGTGCCGCTGGGCGTGCTGTCCGCCGCACAGCTTGGCGTGCCGGTGGCCGCCGCCACAATCGGCACCCAGCTGGAATTACTGCTTCCCGGCGAGGCCGCCGCCCTGATCCTGGGCGCCCTGATCACCATCGCCGCCAGCGCCGTCGCCGGTTCCCGGGCCGCCGCCAACTTCACCCGGCCCGCCGGCAACACCGACCAGCCAAAGCATCCGTCCGCACGCTGACAGCAGAGTAGTCATGTGTTCTCGCCGCGGTCAGCGATGCGCCGGTAGAGGCCCTGGCTCTGCGCTTACTCTCCCGAGACGGCCCCCACCGGTCCGCGGAGGCCGACAACGTAGCACGCCACGGCCAGCGCCCAAAGTCCGGCCATGATCATCGAACTGACCTCGTGACCATAGTTGAGGAAACTTCCGCCGTTGAAGCCGGCGCCCAGAATGGCGAAGGCGGCCACGGCGCACATCCAGATCTGCCCGCGTCCATGCACCCTGATTGACAAAACAACAAGTGCCGCACTCATCACGACGAGTAACAGGCCCAGAACTGCGTGGAGAGTGAGCAGGACGCCTCCGCTGACAATCGACCACGAAACGCCGGCGGCCACTCCCCCGAAATACTCCGGGGCACCCGTACCCGGGTGCTGGTCAGGGAGCTTGACGAACAGATTGACCGCCGTGCCCAAGAGATTTTGGATCAGCAGCACGAACAGGGCGAAGATCTGTCCGCGACGCAGGGCCGCCGCGGGTGGCGCCTTCCCGGCCACCTCAGAGGTCTGCTTGCCGTTCGTCAGCATAGGTGGGTACCTCCCGACTCGTCCACGTCCCAGTATGCGGCGGACAGGCCAGCGAATCCAGACCTGCCGGCCAGCATCGAAGACGCCTTCGCCCTGCCATACCTCGGCTATGCCGGCAGACCCGGCCTGAACCGGTTCGGCCTCGACTTCTTCAACGCCCGGAACTAAGGCGCTGAGAGGGTTCAAGGCCGTGCTCGACGACGGCCACGGCATCGACGTCGTCGTTTCGGGAAATCCGCTCTCGACGCGTCCTTGCCGGGGCTGTACCCTCAGGTCATGGTCGACACCGGACGCTTCCGTTCGCTCCTTGAGACAGAGCGGACCCACACTCTCGGGATAGTTGAGAACCTGCGCGCAGAAATCGCGTCTGTCGGAGCATCCCGCCGGGATGCACACCTTGATGGGCAGGATCCGGAAGAGGCGTCAACTGATTCCGAGATCTCCAAGGAATCCTCCCTACTTCAACTATCCGTCGGCCGTCTTCACGAAATCGAAGCTGCCCTGGCCAGAATCACGGACGGAAGTTACGGAACCTGCCTGGTGTGCGGCAACCAGATCGCGGAAGGACGGCTGGAAGCCCGACCGTGGACGCCCTATTGCATCGACCATGCGACCGATCATCGCCGATGGCTGCCGCCTCGCGACAAGACGCCGTCGTAGGCCGGTTCTGTCCGCTGCGGCCGCACACCTTCGCAGGCAGCAAGTAAAGTCGGTGACGTGACTAAACGTCGGAAGGTCCTCGGGGTCATTGCCGCGATACCTATCGCGGTCTGCCTGATCGCACTCTCGCCGGCTGGCCCGGCCGCGGCGGCCCCTTGCGATCCCGTCCGGCAAGTCGACTCCGTCCGGCACCGTGAGTCGTATAAGAACTCCCGAGCAACCGAGTGCCCGCCGCGCGCCGGGCACCGTGGCGGTTCGACCAGGAGGTGCTCCCAGCCCTTCGCCGGGCGATGCGGTGCAGCAGAAACCAACTAATGCGCCAACGCAACCCGGGGCAGCGGGCGTCCACGGGTCTGGCGCCAGCAGTTCCGTTGCATCACCCCAGCCTTCAGCCCCGAAGTTGGGGTCTGCTACTGACACGGACGGTTCCGCCCGGAGCACCTCGACGGCGGCGGCCCGGGAAGCGGCCCCTTCACCCATAGCCGGGATCCTGCTGGTCTTAGGAGGGGCCCTGGTTGCTCCTGGCGGAGTCGTCGGCCTGAAAGGGTTCCCGCGGTCCTAGGTCCCCTGAGTACGGCCAGGGCCGGTTGCCGTCAATTTTTGCCCTTGGTCCTTGCCGTCGCGGGCGCCGTCCACGGGTCCTCCGGCCAGGGATGCTTCGGATAGCGGCCCCGCATTTCCGCACGGACCTGTGCGTA
>JBBRKU010000131.1:0-6118 GCA_038231735.1 Actinomycetales bacterium
CCTGGTTTGAGAACCCGTCCAGGGTGCCGGTATCGGCGGCGATCTCCGCGTCCACGGCCCGGCGGTCATCGGCGCTCAGGCACGCGGTCTCGCGCACCACCAGCGTGGCCCGCCACTCATTGAGGACCCCGGTGGTCAGGGCCGCCAGGGTGTGCGGCATCTCCGCGACCAGGGCAGTGGCGAAACCCGTCAGGCGGCCCCCGCGGACCGGGGACTCGCGCCGGGCCAGGGCGACTGCGTGCCGATGCCCTTACCGAGGTCCTTCGCGGGAAGCCCCGCCGCGGCCTTCGCCAGGCGTTGGGAGGCGCTAAAGTCCACCGCGACCCGGGCCTGCGCCGCGGCGGCCGCGGCCTTGAGGTCCTCCAACGCCCGGAGCTGACGGATCCGCTCCGCGTCACCGACGCCCTGACCCATCAGAGCCAGAGCCGCCACCCACCGGGCCACCCCGGCAGCGTCCAGGATACCGAAGGAGGCCGCGGCGTCAATTGGGGTGACCGCGTCAGAGTCAACACCGGGGGCAACGCCACCGTCAACGCCTGCGGTCACATTGGCAGCGGCGGCGGTCACGTTGTCGGCGCCGGTGGCTGGCGCCGGGGACAAGGCCCGGAGGAGTGCCATCTCCGGCTGCCCCTTGGCCGCTCCCTGACCCTTATTCGTGTCCATACCCATACTCTCCCAGAGGGTACCGACATTTTAGACGCGGGACCAAAGGCCTGGCGGCTGGGTCGCTATTCGGCCGCAAGCGGCCTCCATCGACCACCGGGACTGCGTCGCATGGCCGGGACCAGCCCTGCCGGGACCCGCCCGGAGCCGAGTACGCAAACGCAACAATCGCCGTCGTCGGCCCCTGCGAAGCTCCGTGAGCCAGTTCCGGCTCCTCAATCCCGTTCATAAGACAAACGCTATCGGGGACCACTGACATTCTTCGCGCGGCACTGTCGTCCAGCCCGGAACGGATCAGCCCTGCTTAACTGCGGTGGCAGGGAAAAGGGGTAGGTTCACGCGCCTTCGGGCCAATTTCCGTGCCGCCGTCGCGGTGGCACGAAAACTGTTTTCTACTGACGCGTGAACCTACCCGTTACAGGAGCCAACGCAGACACTCCCTTGAGGGGCACACGTCAGGTTGGCTTTACAGCCGCTGAGGGTGTGCGGTCTCGCACTGGCCAGGCCTTTTCGGTAATTCAAAAGAACCCGTTGCGCTAAAATCCTACGTCTTGTGGAGGAGGTGTCAACATGCGTCTGACCTGCGGGCATGAGTGTTCCCGCAGGTCAGGCTGGCCGGCGCCAGCTCCAAATAACCGCAAATGGCCCCGATGTCACGGCGTGTCGTCGCCGCGGTCGGTGAAACCGGGTGCCCGGAACAGCTCACGCCCCCGGTGCACGGTCTGCAGGCACAGCGGATCCGTTCCCGTGTCCAGTGCTGGCAGCAGCGGAGTGCGAGCCCGCGGATCGGTACTCCACGACTGCAGGCGTGTATCCGCCACCTGCACCATCAGCTCCTGCACCTGCCAAACGGCAAAGCTGGCCGGGGCTCCCGGAACCAGCTGCCCCATCAGCGGGTCACGCTCGCGCGCCGCCCGCCAGCCCGCCCGGCTGTGCCCGATGAAGGCCGCCCGGGCGGAGATGCGCTGTTGCGGGCGGTGGTGTTCCAGTGCAGCGCGCACGCTGGCCCACGGGTTCAGCGGCGTGACCGGTGCGTCGGAGCCGAAGCAGACCGGTACCCCGGCGGAGTAGTAGGAGGCGATCGGGTTAAGCTGCGCTCCCCTGACGGGTCCAAGCCGGGATTCATACAATCCGTTCGGTCCGCCCCAGAGCGCGTCAAACATCGGCTGCACGGACACCGTGACGGAGTGCTCCGCCAGGGCTGCGATGGCGGCCGGATCGGCCATTTCTGCATGCTCAAAGCGGTGCCCCGCAGCCCGCACCTTGGCGATGCCCACTTTGGCTGCGGCCCGCTGCAGGCCTTCGACGGCGATTTCCATGGCGCCGTCGCCAATCAGGTGGAAGCCCGCCTGGATACCGGCCTCTGAGGTGGCCGCCAGATGGTCCGCCACCTGCTCAACGCTCAGATATGCAGTCCCGCTGAGGCCGGGCGCATCGGCGTAGGGCTGGCGGAGCAGCGCGGTGCGCGAGCCGATGGAGCCGTCAATGTTCAGGTCACCGGCCAGACCGAGGACGGCCGTTCCCAGGGACGTCACGACCGCGCGGGCTTCCTCGGCGGAAGAGACGGCCTGTGCCCAGTAGGGCAGCACCTGCGGCAGCGCCAGGTCCGCAGGACCGTCGCCGTCGGCACCGGTCAGCTCGGCGAGCAACCGCAGATCCTCTGCCGATCCCGCATGCGGCGCACTCATCTCGGCCAGCGCCACATAGCCCGCCGTCGCCGCAGCCCGGAGGGCTCTGAGCTGGTGTTCGCGCCGCTGTGCGGGGCTGAGCCGCCGCGAGGCGGCGCGGGCGGCAACGTGGGCCGCACGGACCACCATACCGTCCCCCAGCCAGCCCTCCTGGCCGGCCAGGGCGTGCCGGCGGGCCAGCGCGGAGGAGACAACGGCGGAGTGGATGTCGATGCGGGAGAGGTAGACCTCGCGGCCGCCGCTGGCCCGGTCCAGCTCCGCGGCGCTGATCGGCCGGCGCTCCGGCCAGCTGGTCTCGTCCCAGCCGTGTCCCAGAATCAGGCCTTCCGAGGCCGCCGCCGCCCGTTCCACCAGGGCGAGGGCTTCCGGCAGGGACCACACCTGCGTGAGGTCCACGGAGTCCAGGGCTATGCCGGTCTCCGTGATGTGCACATGCGCATCAACAAATCCCGGCGTCATCAGGGCGCCGTCCAGATCCACCTGCCGCATCCGGCCGTCGGCCAGCGACGCGGCGGCATGCTCGGAGCCCACCCAGGCGATGGTGTCCCCGTCCACCAGCATGGCCGTCGCGAGCGGATCGGCGGCACTGTAGACGGAACCGTTGCGGTACAGGGTCAAAGACATGAAAAGAGAGTCCCTTCGGGTTGAGGAGCCGCGCGCCTACTCCGCAACCGCGGAGTAGGCCACCACGCCGCGGCGGACGGCATCGATGGCCTGGACGCACAGCCGGCCGAAGGCAGGCTCCAGGTCCGGCACCTTGGCCAGCTGGTCCAGCAGGTCAATCACCTGCTTGGCCCAGCGCACAAAATCGCCCGCCGCCAGCTCGGTGCCCTCGAGCACTTCCTGGAGGTGCCGGCCGCGCGCCCATTTGTACATCGGCCAGACCAGGCCCAGTTCCGGTTCGCCGGTGAGAGGCAGCTTGTGCTGTTCCTCCACATCCTCCAGCGCGGACCACTGGCGGATCACGATGTCCACCGAGGTCTCAAGCGAAACACTGGGCATCCGCGGCCGAAGCCCGCGTTCGTCGCGCTTGGCCTGGTAGACCAGCGCGGAGACCAGGGTGGCCAGCTCGGCCGCGTCCAGATCGGCGAAGGCGCCCTCGCGCAGGCAGAGCGAGATCAGCAGGTCCTTCTCGCCGTAGACGCGGCGCAGCCGCTGTCCGTCGCGCGTGGGCCGCAGTCCGCCGTCGGCCGTCCTGTCCAGGTAGCCATAGCTGGCCAGCACCTCGCATACCCGGTCGAAGGTCTTGGCAATGGTGTTGGTGCGGCCCTGGATCTGGCGCACCAGCCCGTCCGTCTCGCGGCGCAGTTTCCACCAGCGCTCGGACCAGCGCGCATGGCTCTCGCGGTCGCTGCAGCCGTGGCAGGGGTGGGCCCGCAATTTGCGCCGCAGCTCGGTGATTTCGCGTTCCCGCTGGTCGGTGCCGTGGGCCAGCACGAATTCCTGGCGCCGTCCGCCGCTGGCCCCAGCCGGACCACGTGACGGCCCTTGCACTTCGGGGCCGCGCAGGCTGTTGCGCAGCGAGGAGGTCAGGTCCCGCCGGTCCTTGGCCAGCTTGACGTTGAACTGCTTCGGGATCCGGATCTGGCGCACCGGCGCAATCGGGCCCTCCAGATCGTGGATGCTGAGCCGGCGGATCTGCTTCTCCAGCGTCAGGATCGTGGGCCGCGGCTCATGCGAGTTCGGATCACCGGCGACGACGACGGCGAATCCCGGCGTGCGTCCGGCCGGGACTTCCACCACGTCGCCGGCACGCAGCCGCTCCAGCGACTCCTCGACCGCGGAGCGCCGCACCCTGGAGTTCTGCCGCGAGGCGGCGTTTTCCGCCTCCGACAGCTCCCGGCGCAGTGTCGCATACTCGCCGAAGTCCCCGAGATGGCAGTGCATCGACTGTTCGTAGCCGGCCAGCGACTCCTCACGCGCGCGGACCTGACGTGCCAGCCCGACGACGGAACGGTCCGCCTGGAACTGGGCGAAGGAGGACTCCAGGATCTCGCGCGCCCGCGTCCGGCCGAACTGCGCCAGCAGGTTGATGCTCATGTTGTAGGTGGGCTGGAAGCTGGAATTCAGCGGATAGGTCCGGCGGGAGGCCAGACCGGCGACGGCGGCGGGATTGGTTCCCGGCTGCCACAGCACCACCGCGTGGCCCTCCACATCGATGCCCCGCCGGCCCGCGCGCCCGGTCAGCTGGGTGTACTCCCCCGCGGTGATATCCACATGGGCTTCGCCATTGAACTTGTCCAGCTTTTCAAGCACCACGGACCGGGCGGGCATATTCACGCCCAGGGCCAGCGTCTCGGTGGCGAAGACGGCGCGGACCAGCCCGTCGGCAAACAGCCCCTCCACCACCTCCTTGAAGGTAGGCAGCATGCCCGCGTGGTGCGCCGCGAAACCCCGGATCAGCCCATCGCGCCAGCTCCAGAAGCCCAGCACGCCCAGGTCATCGGGGGGCACATCCTGGCAGGCTTCATCCACCCGCCGCGCAATTTCCAGCTGTTCCACCTCGGTGGTGAGCCACAGCCCGGAGTCCACGCACTGCTTCACCGCGGCGTCGCAGCCGTTGCGGGAAAAGATGAAGGTGATGGCCGGCAGCAGAGCCTCCCGGTCCAGGGCAACAATCACCTGCGGCCGGGTGGCCTTGCGGATGGTCGCCTGGGCCGGTGCGGGCCGCGCCGCCGGAACCGCCGCGCCGCCGCGCCGCTGCTTGTCCCGTCGGGCGCCCCGGCCGTCGTACGGGTAGCGGCCGCGCAGGGTGTTGCCGGCTTCGCTCCTGGCCAGCCGCAGCAGCTCGGGATTCACCTCGTAAGGGTCCGCCGCCGTCGTCGGATCCTGCTCGCTGTCCGCCGCCAACTGGTCAAAGGAAGTGTCCGTAGCGAAGAGATCAACGATGTCCCGGCCCACCATCACGTGCTGCCAGAGCGGAACGGGACGGTGCTCGGAGACAATGACGTCCGTATCGCCGCGCACCGTGTCCAGCCAGGCGCCGAATTCCTCCGCGTTGGAGACGGTGGCGCTCAGTGAGGCCAGCCGCACCTCGCTGGGCAGATGGATGATCACTTCCTCCCAGACCGCGCCGCGGAAACGGTCCGCCAGGTAGTGCACCTCGTCCATGATGACGTAGCCCAGGTCGTCGAGCGTCTCGGAACCGGAGTAGAGCATGTTGCGCAGCACCTCGGTGGTCATCACCACCACCGGCGCATCCGAGTTGATGTTCGTGTCCCCGGTCAGCAGCCCCACGTTGCGGGCACCGTATTTGAGCGCCAGTTCGCCATATTTCTGGTTGCTTAGCGCCTTGATGGGGGTGGTGTAGAAGGCCTTCAGCCCCCGGTCCAGGGCCAGGTAGATGGCAAACTCGCCAACAATCGTCTTCCCCGCCCCGGTGGGCGCTGCCACCAGCACACCCCGGCCCGCTTCCAGTGAGGCACAGGCCTGCTTCTGGAAGTCGTCAAGCTCAAAGCTGAAGGTCTCTTTGAATGCGCCCAGTCGGGTATGGGACTCGGCGGCGCGTTCCTTCGCGGCGAGGTACCGTGCCGCGGGAGACTCTTCGGAGGAAGCTGCCGGTGAAGAGGGAGTGGGCGAGGACATATTCCTAGCCTACGGTAGCTGGAACACTAGCTAGAACTGTTCCAGATCCTGCAGCGGAGTGGGCTGGTCCGCCGTCGCTTCCGTTTCCGCGCTGCGTTTGCTGCTCCTGCGGTCGCGGCGCTTGTCATTGAGGATGCACAGGCCAATGGCGCCGAAGTACAGCACCAGCAGCGGCACCGCCA
>JBBRKU010000132.1:0-6088 GCA_038231735.1 Actinomycetales bacterium
ACGGACGCCCTCTATGAGGCTCTGGCCTCCGGCATCACTACCGTCGGCGGTGGCGGCACCGGTCCGGCCGAAGGCTCCAAGGCAACCACCGTCACGCCCGGTGCCTGGAATCTCGGCGTGATGCACCGCGCGCTAGATCTGCTGCCCATGAATTTCCTGCTCTACGGCAAGGGAAGCACCGTCAGCGCCCCGGCGCTGGAGGAACAGGTCCTCGCCGGCGCGGCCGGTTATAAAGTCCACGAGGACTGGGGCTCCACGCCCGCAGCCATCGACGCCGCCCTGAGGGCGGCCGATGAATGGGGCGTCCAGGTGGCTTTGCATGCCGACTCGCTCAATGAAGCGGGCTATGTCCAGCGGACGCTGGAAGCCATCGCGGGCCGCGGCATTCACATCTTCCACGCCGAAGGCGCCGGCGGCGGGCATGCACCGGACATCATCACGGTGGCGGGGGCCGCCAACGTCCTCCCCGCGTCGACCAATCCGACCCTGCCGTTCACCGTCAACACCGTGGCCGAGCACCTGGACATGCTGATGGTCTGCCACCATCTCAATCCGCGTATTCCGGAGGACCTGGCGTTTGCGGAATCGCGTATTCGGGCCACCACCATGATGGCCGAGGACGTGCTCCACGATATGGGCGCCATGTCAATTACCTCCTCGGATGCCCAGGCCATGGGGCGCATCGGGGAGACCATCACCCGCACCTGGCAGGTGGCGCACGTGATGAAGAACTACATGGGAGCGTCGGAATCGACTTTGCCGGCTGACAACGAGCGCGTCCGCCGCTACGTCGCCAAGTACACCATCTGTCCCGCGATTGCCTCCGGCATTGACGATGAGGTCGGATCCATCGAGGTTGGCAAGATGGCGGACCTGGTGCTCTGGAACCCGGCGTTCTTCGGCATCCGCCCCTCGGTTGTGATCAAGGGCGGAGCGATCGTGGCCGCCCAGATGGGTGACCCCAATGCAAGCCTGCCAACGCCGCAACCGGTCTGGATGCGCGAGGCGCTGGCCGGCACGGCGTCCTCTGCCCCGCATCTGTCGACGTCATTCGTGGCCCCGGCCGCGCTGGAATCGGGTCTGGCCGAGAAACTGCAGCTCACCCGCAGGCTCACCGCCATCAAATCCACACGGAACGTCACCAAAACGTCGCTGCCCAACAACGCGGCACTGCCGCAGATCCGGGTCAACCCTGAGACCTTCATGGTGAGCATCGACGGCCAGGTTGTCGAACCGGCCCCGGCGTCCGAGCTCCCTCTGGCGCAGCGCTACGCCCTGTTCTGAGCCGGCGCACCTATGAGCACAGCCCAGATCGCCGCGTTCCTGCTCGCAGATTCGCGCCTGCCCTCCGGGTCGTACTCGCATTCGGCGGGCCTTGAGCCCGCCGTACTGGCAGGACTCGGCGTCCACGGCGTGTACCCGTACCTGCTTTCACGGCTGAATACGGTCGTGCGGGTGGAAACCGCCGCGGCGGTGCTTGCCTACCGCAGCGCGCAAAGCTACAACAGGGGCACTCTGGAAGGCGCAGATGTTGCGGACATCCCCAGTTTTCCCGAGATCGAGTCGGCGCTGGACGCCCGAACTCCGTCCTCTGCGCAGAGGGACGCCTCACGGCGCCTGGGTCGGGGCATGCTCAGGCTTGCCCTTACGCTCAGACCGGACCACGCCGCCGTCGCGGTCCTACAACGCGAGGTCCGCAAGCCGACCCGGCCCGTGGCCCTTGGCGTCATGGGGGCAGCCCTGGGCGTCGAACTTTCACAGCTTGCCCAGCTTTGCTGCTACGACGATGCACAGTCCGTGGTGGCCGCGGCCCTCAAGCTGCTGCCGATCGATCCCATGGCAGCAACGGGATGGATTCTGGACGCCGCCGGGGAAATGGCTGCGGTGGCGCGAAAGGCGCTGGGCACCCGAACGCTCGAAGATATACCCGCACTCAGTGCCCCTTGGATGGAACACTGGGCCGAAGACCACACCAAAAGAACCAGGAGACTTTTCAATGCCTGAAAACCAGACATCAACCCGCGCCCTGCGCTTGGGGATCGCCGGACCCGTGGGCACGGGCAAGAGTTCACTGATTGCCACCATCTGCCTCAGCATGGCAAAGGAACTGTCAATCGGGGTCATCACCAATGACATCTATACCGACGAGGACGCCCGCTTCCTGCGCTCGACCGGAGTGCTCCCGGGAGAGCGGATCCGCGCCGTGGAAACGGGCGCCTGCCCGCACACGGCCATCCGGGACGATGTCACCACCAATTTGCTGGCTGTCGAGGACCTCGAAGCCGACTTCGCCCCGCTGGATCTCGTGATGGTCGAAAGCGGCGGTGACAACCTTACTGCCACCTTCTCACCGGCCCTGGTCGACGCCCAGATCTTCGTTCTCGATGTGGCCGGCGGCGGTGACGTGGCCCGCAAGGGCGGCCCCGGGATCGCCCGGGCTGACCTGCTGGTGATCAACAAAATCGATCTCGCCCCCTACGTGGACGTGGACGTGGACCAGATGGTGGCCGACGCCAGGGCCGCGCGCGACGGCGGGCCCGTACTGGCGCTGTCCCGCAAACGGCAGGACACCATCGAGGACCTGACCGTCTGGGTGCGCGCGCTGGTGCGGGAGCACCGTGCCGGCACGCACATCCCGCAGGATCCGGGCCCCCTGGCCCCCCACTTCCATGCCGAGGAGGACGACGGTTTCAGCCACACCCACGACGGCGCTGACACCGGCCACACGCACCGGCACTAGCGTGGAGCCACCCCGAATCGGCCGGTCGTCCTGGCACACGAAGCCCGTGGCGGTACTCTCGCCAGGACCGCCCGAAGCAGCCCCTCGGCCGACCCGGGTCGCCGCTGAGCTGGTGGACGGGCGGGCGCGGTTCTCGGTCCTGGATCAGGGGGATCATTTGGCTCCCCGGCCGCTGAACTCCGCCGCAGCCGGGTTTCCCCCAAGCCATCTGAGGCTGGCGCTCATTGGTATCTCCATGATGCTGCTCGGCGGTGATGACGTGGTCGTCGAGGTTTCGCTCGGTCCGGGCGTAACCCTGGAAATCACCGAGCCGGCAGGTGTGGTCGCCTACAATTCGGACGGCAGGGCCTCACACTGGGCTATGCGCGCCGACTTGAACGCGGGATCCACGTTGGTCTGGGAGGGGGCCACTTTCGTGGCTGCCCTCGGATCCAACGTCAGGCGGGAAATTCGGGTGGACCTAGGGACTGGCGCCCGCGCCTTGATGCAGGAGGTGCTGGTGCTGGGCCGGAGCGGTGAAACTGGTGGGCAGTTGCGTAATGTCTCCCGTTTTACCGGAGCTGATGGTGACTATCTGTATGAGGACCTGGATCTGACCGGAGCCCGGCAACGCGCCGTGGGCATCCTCGGCGGATCCAAGGTGATGACAAGCCTAACAGCGATCGGCTGGAGACCAGGAACTGGTGCTGGTAGTGTGGGCGGGACGTCAATCCGCAGGCTCGAGCTTGCCGGGAAGGGTGCGGTGTTGCGCGCGCTCACAGCCGAGGCCCACGAAGGCCACTACCTGACGACGGCGTCTTTCTGTGCCTGGAGGAGCGAGGCTGTCGCCACGGCAGAGGCCCAATAGCCCGGTCCAGACCTCGGCTGACGGTAGGTGTTGCCGCAGGGCTGGCCAGTTGACCACTGACATCAAGGTCAACGATCGAGGCACGCAAATGCCATCGCCCGTCGCCCAAGGATTAACACGATCGCCGTAAGAAATCCGTTTAAAACGGCGGCAACAGATAAAATAAATGCGACTCTAGCATTAGCCCGAAGCTACGTGGGTTGCCCGAAGCTACGTGGGTTGTGGGTCAGTGATCGCAAACCGGTCGGCGTCGGATCCGCTCTTAGGCGTACCAGTGCCACCCGGGCAGAGTCCAGATGGCGGGGACGTCGTGGGCGCTGAAACCGCCGCAGTTGCTGCACGTGTAGCTCACGGAGGCTGGCCGCAGACCATGGCCGTCCGGTGTGAACACCCCCGGAATGTAGTCTTCAACGATCAGATAGGCGCCCGTCCCGCAGTCCTCACAACCGGGGGCCACCAGTGGTGGGGCAGGGATGGAATCGTGGCGGTATATCGTCCGGCGTTCCTTGCTTGCAACTCTCATGAAGGTCCCACACATTTCTCATCGTACGAGGCGGTGTCCGTCGGGGAATCAGGTCCCGACCTGCGGCGCCGCAGCCCTGCCCTTGGTTGGCATGCCTCAAAAATTCGGTCCGTGGAAACGGGCCACGTTCGGTCCTCAGCGCCCGCGGCCTCGGCGGCGGGTTCTTGTGGTGTGGCTCACCCTACCGCCTGCTGCTATCCGCGGACAGGTCCCGGGTTGAAATGATAGTCAGCCTCCGGTATTGATGGGTGCGCGCGGGCTGCTCGTAGGCCGGGCAGTGATGCAGGGCGGGGTGGGTCGGCCCGGAGCAGCGGTCATGGCCAGGCAGCCTCATAGCTCTCCTGGGCTGCTTTTCACAATGGATCAGCTTAGGAGTATCGGGCCTTACTGGATTGGGCGGGCGGCGGCGGTGACGTTGCCGTTCAGCGCGGCGGTCGAGGCTGTGTCGACGTGGCCGATCAGGTTGAGGCAGGCGCTGGCCAGATGGCCGGGATAGGCTGCCTTCAGGGCGAGTCCGTCACCGGTGAGCGTGGCGACGTTGCCGCGGGCATCGCCGGCGCAACGCTCCTTCCTGACCAGGCCGCGTTTCTGCAGGTCATCGACAACTCGAGTGATTCTGCTCGCCCAGGAAAGGACGGGCCGCTCGGGTGTGGCCGCGGTCGGGGTCGCCCGGGAGTTCCAGAATGTCTTCGCCGCGGCCCAGCGGCAGGCGTCCAACGGGATCCCCTAGTTTTCCTTCACCAAGGCCGACCGCCGGGTGACGTCTTTTTACTTCTATCTCTGGGACACCGATTTCGGGGCTGCGTTCATCAAGGTCTGTGCCTACTTCCCCTACCCGATCAAGGTGTGGGTCAATGGCCACGAGTGGGCGAAACGCCAGGCGACAAAGGCCGGGAGCGGGTACACCGCACTCTCCAACGGGTTTGCCAGCTGTGAGGATCCCCAGGCCCTGCCCGGGCACCATCGGAGTCTTCTTCCAACGCTGGATGGCCGTGCTGCTGTTGCCGCAGACCGATGCCGACGCGGACGCAGGATATTGGTGGGAACTGTCGATGCGCCAGATCGAGATCTCGCGGACCCTGGTCTTCGACGCGCCCCGGCACGCCCGGTCTTCTTTGAGGCGCTCGTCGTTGACAACCTCGACCTGGGACGCCCGGAAACACTTGAGTTGGTGTTCGGCCGGAAGATCCGCCGCGGACGGCTGCGCCGGACCCAGGACGTGTTCAAAACCAAGGTCGTCACCCGCGACACCGACGTCACCATCAACGCCTTCTACAAACACTCCCGCAAAAAGCAATACCTCAAGGACGGCCGTGCGCTGCGGATTGAAACCGTCGTCAACTCACCCGACGACCTGGCCTGCCACCGCCGCCCGGAACATCTCGATGAACTGCAACGAAAAGCCCGTGACATCAACGCCCGCCTGCTCGATACCGAACGTGTCGGGCAGGGCTGTGTCCTTGCGAGCCCAGCCTTTGAGCGGGTCGCACGATCCACCTTCACCGAGGATGGCAAGAGGGCCCCGGCCCTGCGGTTCGGCGACCCCCGGGTCATGGCCCTGCTCGGCACCTTATGCATCAGCCTCACTGCCCTCGGATTCACCCATCGGAGCCTACGTGCCCGGGTGAGGCATCTGCCGGGCACCGGTTACAGCACCAACCAAATGAGCTATGACCTCGCGCGGCTGCGGCGTAACGGACTCATCGAACGCCAGGAGCACAGCAACACCTACGGCCTCACCGCTGACGGAAAACGCATCGCCCTGTTTTATACCAAGGTCCACAACCGGCTCCTGCGCCCGCTACTGGCCGCCGACAAAGCCCCTGCACCACCACAACTACGCCAAGCACTGTCCACCATCGACCGCCACATCCGCGGCTACATTGGCAACGCACAGCTGGAAACGCTGCCTAAAAACTCAAGACAAACACCAAAGTCCTGACCCCCAAGGAACGCTAGCAACGGTGGATCCAGGCTA
>JBBRKU010000133.1:0-6087 GCA_038231735.1 Actinomycetales bacterium
GGCGGCAAGGCGGCAAGGCGGCAAGGCGGCAAGGCGGCAAGGCGGCAAGGCGGCAAGGCGGCAAGGCGGCAAGGCGGCAAGGCGGCAAGTATGAGCAAGACATCGACGAGCAGCGTGATGCCGTAGGCATCACCGGCCGAGAGTCCCCCCGGTCCCTTCAGGAACGTGATGAAGAAAGAAGACAGCGTCGGCGTGATAAGTGCATAGGCCGAAACGACCAGGACGAACAGCACCATGGTGGACCACTGGGTTCGCAAGGCCGTTCTTATCGGCGTTGCCGCTTCGTGCGACTGTGCCCTACTGCTGGCCATTTCCACAAAATACGGAGTTTCCGCTACCTTCCTGCGGATGTAGATGCCGGCCAATCCGAGGGGACTGCCAGGAGAAAAAGGATTCGCCAGCCCCAGGTATTGAAGAGTGCATCCCCCATCAATGCGGTGCCCAGACTAGCCGCCCCCACCGCCACGAGAACGCCCAGGAACGTGCTGGCCACCAAATAGCCAACATTGGTTGCACGTTGCTTGGTGGAGCTGTGCTCGGCCAGGAATGTAACAGCAGAACCATATTCGCCGCCCGCCCCGAGCCCTTGGACCAGCCGGCACAGCAGAAGCAGCCCCGGCGCGTAGATGCCGATGGAGGCGTACGTCGGCAGCAGTCCTACCGCTCCCGTTGCCACCGACATCACGCTGATGGTGACAAAAAGGGCGGTGCGCCGGCCTAAGGTATCGCCCAACCACCCTGCAACCAGACCGCCAAGCGGGCGTGTCAAATAGGTCAGTGCGTTGAATGCTGTTCCGTTGTCGGAGAGGAACTTCTGTGGTACTCCGTGGCGGGCGATGGCTGTGTTTACGACCCGGAGGGCCGCTTCCCCGGTCTCCCCGCCGTCCAATGTATTGAGAATTTACGGTCGGCTTGGGGCCGCGAAGCCAGCAGGTACCGCCTGTTCGGCGGGCAAGGTCGCAGATTGCGACCGTTCGGCACGGGAAGATCGCAGTTACCGACCGTTCGGCGCCGATAGTGCGCGTCGCGTTGCCCTCCCGCCGTCGCGCCGGATCCCCTAAATCTGTGTTTCTGTGGTTTTTCGGTTGACAAACGAAGACAAACGCAGATAGAGTCATCAAAACCAACATGAATGTGATCCGCATCACTGACATCACCATTAGCCCCCCGGGAGGCCACATGTTCGCCGAAGAACGGCAGCTGAAGATCGCCGAACTGGTGGCCGCTCGGAACCGGGTGACCGTCACCGAACTCGCGGATCTGTTCACCATCACGCAGGAAACCGTCCGCCGGGACCTGGCGGCGCTGGAGAACGCCCGCACCCTGCGCCGGGTACACGGCGGCGCGGTGGCGATGGACCGGCTGAGCATGTCCGAGCCAAGCCTGGGCGACCGCCAGACCCAGCGGCAGGACCAGAAATCCCGCATTGCTGCGGCGGCAGCCGCCCTGATCCCCTCCAGCCGCACCGCCTCCATCATCCTTGACGCCGGCACCACCACCGCCCGGCTGGCAGACCGGATTGCCGGCTGGGCGCCGTCGAGCCCCGGCGATGCGCTGCTGGTCATCACCAACGCGGTGCCCATTGCTTACAAGCTTTCGGGCAATCCGGAGATCCAGCTGGAGATCCTGGGTGGCCGGGTCCGCGGCCTGACCAGCGCAATCGTGGGCCGCACGGCCACCGAACAACTTGAAACGCTCCGTCCGGACATCGCCTTCATCGGCGCCAACGGCGTCCACCCGGACTTCGGATTCAGCACCCCCGACCCCGTGGAAGCCGCGGTGAAAACCGCCATCGTCCGCTCCGCGCGCCGTGTGGTGGCACTGGTTGATTCCTCCAAACTCGGCGAGGAGACGCTGGTCCGCTTCGCCGCCCTGAGCGAGGTGGACACGCTGATCACGGACGCGGAGCCCTCGGCCGACCTTGCCGCAGCCCTGGCCGCGGCCGACGTGGAAGTAGTGATCGCATGATTGTCACCCTGACCCCCAACCCCAGCCTGGACCGGACCATCGAGCTGGCCGCCCCGCTGGCCCGCGGTGAGGTGCAGCGCGCCATCGCCGCCCACCAGGAGCCCGGCGGCAAGGGCGTCAACATCGCCCGCGCGCTGTCCGCCTCGGACGTGGACTGCCTTGCGCTCCTCCCCGGCGACCATGATGACGCGGTCCTGGTGGCCCTGCGCGCGCAGCGGATCCCGCACCTCGGCCTGCCGATCGGCGCGCCGCTGCGCAGCAACGTGGCCATCACCGAGGCCGACGGCGTCACCACCAAGGTCAACGAGCCCGGCCCGGTCCTGGACCAGGTCCAGCAGCGGGCGCTGATGCAGCTGGCCATCGAGAAGTCCGACGGCGCCAGCTGGCTGGTGCTGGCGGGTTCCCTGCCGCCCGGGGTTGGTGCCGATTTCTACGCCCGGCTTACAGCGGAACTGCGGGCCCGTTACGGAGCCGCGGCCCCCAAGGTGGCCATCGATTCCTCCGGGGAGCCGCTGGCTGCCGTCCTGGCCGGCCCGGAAGCCGCGTTACCTGATCTGCTCAAGCCCAACGCCGAGGAACTGGCGGAACTGACGGGCAGCTCGGATGCGCCAACCCTGGAATCGGATCCCCAGCTGGCGGCCGCGGCCGCACAGACGCTGGTGGACGCCGGCGTTGGCGCCGTGCTGGCAACCCTGGGATCCAGGGGCGCAGTGCTGGTCACCGCACGGGGCAGCTGGTTTGCCAGCGGCCCGAAAATCGAAGCGAAAAGCACCGTCGGCGCAGGCGATTCCGCCCTGGCCGGCTATCTGTTGAGCGAGACGGCCGGCGCCACCGGTCCCGAACGCCTGCAGCAGGCGGTGGCCCATGGGGCGGCCGCCGCCTCCCTGCCGGGATCCACCGTCCCGGCCCTGTCCCAAACCAACCCCCGCGCCGTCACCGTCACGGCCCTGGCTGATGCCAAGGAGTACTGAAATGACATCACTAATCACCCCGGAGCTTGTCACTCTGGACACTGACCTGGGCAGCGAGCCCACCACGGTCATCCGCCACCTGGCCGAGCTCATCGCCGCCACCGGGCGCGCCACCGGCGCCGAGGCGCTGTACGCCGATGCGCTGGCCCGGGAGCAGAAGACCGCCACCGGCATCCCGGGCGGCATTGCCATCCCGCACTGCCGCTCCGCCGCCGTCGTCGAGCCAACGCTCGCCATGGCACGGCTGGCACCGGCAGTACCGTTCGGCGCCAAGGACGGCCCCGCGGACCTGGTCTTCTTCATCGCCGCCCCCGAGGGTGCGGACCAGGAGCACCTCAAGCTGCTCTCCCGGCTGGCGCGGTCGCTGATCAAGAAGGACTTCACCGCGGCCTTGCGTGCCGCGGCGACGCGCGAAGACATCGTCGCCCTGGTAGAAGGCGCCCTCGCCGACAAGCCCGCCGCTTCGGCAGCGGACACGACGACGGCGGCCCCCAACACCGGCGGAGCCCCGTCCTCGACCAGCAGCGAAGCACCCAGCGGACCACGGCGCCTGGTCGCGGTCACCGCCTGCCCCACCGGCATCGCCCACACCTACATGGCCGCCGACTCCCTCGTCGCCGCCGCCAAGGAAGCCGGAGTGGACCTGCAGGTCGAGACGCAGGGCTCGGGAGGTGTGACCCCGTTGGATCCGGCCGTCATCGCCGCCGCAGAGGCCGTCATTTTCGCCGTCGACGTCGACGTCCGCGGCAAGGAGCGTTTCGCCGGGATGCCCGTGATCAATGCACCGGTCAAGCGCGGCATAGATGAGCCTGCCAAGATGGTCCAGGAGGCGCTGGCCGCGGCCACCAACCCCAGGGCCCACCGTGTGCCGCATTTCGGTGCCGAGGAGGCAGCCGAACGCCAGACGGAAGCATCCGGTGAGCACATCGGCCAGAAACTGAAGAAGGTACTGCTCACAGGTGTGAGCTACATGATCCCGTTCGTCGCCGGCGGAGGTCTGCTTATTGCCCTGGGCTTCCTGCTCGGCGGGTACGACATTGCCTTGGGCACCAGGGCGGACGACATCCTGGCCCACAACACTCTGTTCAACCTTCCGGACGGCAACCTGGCCCTGTACATAGGGACGGTGTTTTTCAAGATCGGCGCCCTCTCGCTCGGTTTCCTGGTACCGGCGTTGGCGGGCTACATCGCCTTCGGCATTGCGGACCGGCCCGGCATCGCCCCCGGATTCGTGGCGGGCGCGGTGGCCGGTTTCATGGGTGCAGGCTTCCTGGGTGGGCTGGTCGGTGGTCTGCTGGCCGGCTTCGTCGCCCATTGGATCGGCACTTGGTCCGTCCCGCGCTGGCTGCGCGGCCTGATGCCCGTGGTGATCATCCCGCTGCTGGCTTCCATTGTGGCCTCCGGCCTGATGTTCCTGGTCCTTGGCGGACCGATCGCCGCACTGACCAAGGCGCTCAACGCCTGGCTCTCCGGCATGACCGGCACCTCCGCCATCGTCTTGGGTATCATCCTGGGTCTGATGATGTGCTTCGATCTGGGTGGCCCTGTCAATAAGGTTGCGTATGCCTTCGCCGTCGCCGGTCTGGGTGCCGGTTCCGCCGTCAATCACGCTCCGTGGCAGATCATGGCAGCCGTGATGGCAGCCGGCATGGTGCCCCCGCTGGCCATGGCCCTGGCCACAACGCTGGACAAGACCCGCTTCTCCCTGGCCGAGCGCGAAAACGGCAAGGCCGCCTGGCTGCTCGGGGCCTCGTTCATCTCCGAGGGCGCCATCCCGTTCGCCGCGGCGGATCCGCTGCGCGTCATCCCTGCCTCCATGCTGGGCGGCGCCGTCACCGGAGCACTGTGCATGGCGACCGGAGTCACCTCGCAGGCCCCGCACGGCGGAATCTTCGTCTTCTTCGCCATCGGCAATCTGACGATGTTCATCGTAGCCATCCTGGTCGGAACCGTGGTCTCTGCGCTGGCCGTGCTGGCACTCAAGCGCTGGGCCGTGCGCAGGCCGGTTGACGCCGTCGAGCCCGTTGATACTGTTGCAGCACAGAGCCTGAACGCGACGCCGGTCGGCAGTTAGAGGAAACGCAATGAAGACCTTTACAGGAGTCGGTGTCACCCCCGGTCGCGTGGCCGGACCGGTACGGTGGATGCCGCCGGCCATCGCGGAGCCTCCCGAGGGAGAGGCTTTGGCGGCCGGCACGACGGCGGACCAGGCTGCGGACGCGCTGCGCGCGGCGGCCAAATCCGTACAGACCGAGCTGAAGGCCAGGGCCGCTCGGGCCACCGGTGACGGTAAGGCCGTACTGGAGGCCACCGCCCTGATGGCCGCGGATCCGATGCTGCTCAAATCCGCGGTCAAGCTGCTCAACGCCGGCAGCTCCGCCCAGCGGGCCATCTGGGACGCCGGCAACGGGGTGGCCACGATGCTGCTGAACCTGGGCGGATACATGGCCGAGCGTTCCCACGACGTCCTGGACGTCCGCGCCCGGATTGTCGCCGAGCTGCGCGGCGTTCCGGCCCCGGGTATTCCGGACGGGGACAAACCGTTCATCCTGCTGGCCGAGGATCTGGCGCCGGCGGATACCGCCACGCTGGATCCGGCCAGGGTCATTGCGCTGGTCACCTCCGACGGCGGCCCGCAGTCGCACACCGCCATCATTGCCCGCGCGCTGGGCCTTCCCGCCGTCGTCGCCGCCCATGGTGTGACGGAGCTGGCGGAGGGGACGCAGCTTTACGTGGACGGCGCCGCCGGGACCGTCACCGCGGATCCGGATGCCGAGCTGCTCGCCGCCGCCGAGGCCTGGGCCTCCCAGGCCTCGGTGCTGGCCGCCTTCGACGGCGACGGCCGGCTGGCGGACGGGACAGCCGTCCCGCTGCTGGCCAACGTCGGCGGGGCGAAGGACGCGGTGGCCGCCGCCGCCGCGGGGGCGCAGGGAGTGGGTCTGCTGCGCACCGAATTCTGCTTCCTGGGCCGGGACACCGAGCCCTCGCAGGAGGAGCAGGTTGCCGCCTACCGTGGCGTTTTTGATGCCTTCCCGGGCAAGAAGGTGGTGGTCCGCACCCTGGATGCGGGCGCGGACAAGCCGTTGCCCTTCCTGACGGACTCCACCGAGCCCAACCCCGCGCTGGGCGTGCGCGGCTACCGAACGGA
>JBBRKU010000134.1:0-6010 GCA_038231735.1 Actinomycetales bacterium
GCCCCGGTCCTTGTCACCGGGGCCTTCTTGGTTGGTGGAGGACATACGGGTCGAACGTATCGCGGGCACCCCACTGGTGCATCCCCCTCGACTTGGGCATTCCCGGTCTGCTGACGTCTTCAGACTGGTCTTCGGAATCCGGTTGAGCTACAAGTTGAGTTACTTACTTTACCCGGGCCCCGCCGCCAGGCCCAAATCCGCTAAAACCCGCCGCGACGGCGGACCTCGCCAGCGGCACCGGGGCGCACTAGGCTTTGTCCATGAGCCCAACGAAGACCGAGAACTGGCCCGTCGAGGCCATTGGCGGCGCCCCGGAGCCGGAGCTGCTGAGCGATATCCAGGCTCTGGTCGCGGCGGCGGTGGAGTCCGACGGCAACCCGCCGCTGTCCGAGCAGACCCTGGTGGAACTGCGCTCCGCCGAGACGGACGCGGACTCGTTGCTGATCCTGGCTACCTACGCACCGGAGGAGAAATCGGACCCCTCCACCGCCGAAGATCTGGCGGGAGTCGCCGTCGTCGTCCTCCATGGCGGAACGGGCGTGCTGGAGATTGTGGTGCACCCCAATTACCGCAACCAGGGCGTGGGTGCCCTGCTGGTGGACAAACTCGAGGCCGTCCGCGGGCTGGAGGGGATCAGCGCCTGGTCGCACGGCAACCACGAGGCGGCGGCGGACCTGGCGGCCCGGTATGGTTACCGGGCCGTGCGCGAGCTCTGGCGGATGCGGCTGATCCGCCCGCAGGAGTCAGTGCCGGTGGCGGCGGGTCCGGAGCTGCGCGCGGGCGTGACCCTGCGGACCTTTGTGCCCGGGCGGGATGAGGCAGCATGGCTGGAAGCCAATGCCGCCTCATTTGCGCACCATCCGGAACAGGGCGGCATGACGCTCTCCGACCTCAAGGCCCGGATGGCGGAGCCGTGGTTTGACCCGGCGGGCTTCTTCCTGGCCGTCGACGCCGGCCCGGACGGCTCGGAGCGCATCCTGGGATTCCACTGGACCAAGGTGCATCCGCGCACCGGGACGCATCCCGCCATCGGCGAGGTGTACGTTGTCGGCGTGACGCCCCAGGCGCAGGGCGGCGGCCTGGGCAAGGCGCTGACCATCGCCGGCATCCGGCATCTGCAGGCCCAGGGCCTGAACGCCATCATGCTGTACGTCGACGCGGACAATGCGGCCGCCGTCGCCCTCTACCGCAAACTGGGCTTCACGCGCTGGGACGTTGACGTTATGTACGCGCCGGCGCCCGCCTGAGGGCAGGAAAAAACTTGTAGGGTTGAAGGGGAACCATTCGATCTGTAGGGAGCCACCATGAAACCGGAAACTGCCGGTACCGCCGGCGTTGCCGCCGCGCTGGGCACTGACCGCTTCGGCTCCTCCGAGGTCCAGTCCGCCCGGGCCACCCAGGACCGGATCGACATCCCCGAGTTCGCGCCGAACCTGATGCCGGAGGGGGACGTCACCCCGGACCGGTTCCTGGACCGCGAGCTGAGCTGGCTGGCCTTCAACGCCCGGGTGCTGGAGCTGGCCGAGGACCCGGAGCTGCAGCTGCTTGAACGGGTCAATTTCCTGTCCATTTTTGCCTCCAACCTGGATGAATTCTTCATGGTCCGGGTGGCCGGGCTGAAGCGGCGCATCGCCACCGGGCTGGCCGTCCCCTCCCCCGCCGGGCTGAGCCCCATCGAGGTGCTGGATCAGATCAGCGACGCGGCCCACCAGCTGCAGGCACGGCACGCCCATGTCTTCGCGGACCAGATCCGCCCGGCGCTGGCCTACGAGCACATTCATCTGGTGCACTGGAACGAACTGGACGAGGCGGCCAAGGCCCAGCTGAGCGCCATGTTCGCGGAGAAGGTCTTCCCGATCCTGACGCCGCTGGCCGTGGACCCGGCCCATCCGTTCCCCTACATTTCCGGGCTCTCCCTGAACCTGGCCGTCGTCGTGCGCAATCCCGTCAGCGACAAGGAACTCTTCGCCCGGCTCAAGGTCCCGGACCAGCTGCCGCGGCTGGTTTCCGTGGACGGGCCGCGCGCCGGCACCGTCCCGGGCCGGGTGGCCCGCTTCATCCCTCTCGAGGAGGTCATTGCCGAGCACCTGGACCAGCTGTTCCAGGGCATGGAGGTACTTGAGCACCACACCTTCCGCGTCACCCGCAACGAGGACCTCGAGGTTGAAGAGGACGATGCCGAGAACCTGCTGCAGGCGCTGGAGAAGGAACTGCTGCGCCGCCGCTTCGGTCCGCCGGTGCGCCTTGAGGTGACGACGGACATCAACCCCAATATCCGTTCCCTGCTGGTGCGCGAGCTGGGCGTGGAGGACTCCGAGGTCTACGCGCTGCCGGCCCCGCTGGACCTGCGCGGACTGTCCGTGATCGGCCGGATCGACCGCAGCGACCTGCGCTACCCCCGGCACGTCGCGCACACCTCGCGCTACCTTAACGAGTCGGAAACGGCCAAGGCCGCCAATGTCTTTGCCGCCATGCGGCGCCGCGACATCCTGCTGCACCACCCCTATGACTCGTTCTCCACCTCGGTGCAGGCGTTCCTGGAGCAGGCCGCGGCGGACCCGAAGGTGCAGGCCATCAAACAGACGCTTTACCGCACCTCCGGGGACTCCCCGATCGTGGATGCGCTGGTGGACGCGGCGGAGGCCGGAAAGCAGGTGCTGGCGCTGGTGGAGATCAAGGCCCGCTTTGACGAGCAGGCTAACATCTCCTGGGCACGCAAACTGGAGCAGGCCGGGGTGCACGTGGTGTACGGCATCGTGGGACTGAAGACGCACTGCAAGCTCTCCCTGGTGGTCCGCCAGGAGCTGGACGGGCTGCGCCGCTACTGCCACATCGGCACCGGCAATTACCACCCGCGCACAGCCCGCTACTACGAGGACCTGGGACTGCTCACCGCCGATAACCAGGTGGGTGAGGACCTGTCCAAGCTGTTCAACCAGCTCTCCGGCTACGCTCCGAAATCCACCTTCAAACGGCTCCTGGTGGCGCCGCGTTCGGTGCGCTCCGGGCTGATCGACCGCATTGAGCACGAGATCGCCAACCGGAAGGCCGGGCTGCCGGGCAAGGTCCAGATCAAGGTCAATTCGATGGTCGATGAGGCCATCATCGACTCGCTGTACCGTGCCTCCCAGGCCGGGGTCCAGGTGGACATCATTGTGCGCGGAATCTGTTCCCTGCGCCCCGGCGTGCCCGGGCTGAGCGAGAACATCACGGTCCGGTGCATCCTGGGCCGCTTCCTGGAGCACTCGCGGGTCTTTGCGTTCGCCAACGCCGGGGATCCGGTGGTCTACATCGGATCGGCGGACATGATGCACCGCAATCTTGACCGCCGCGTTGAGGCGCTGGTGCAGCTGCGCAACGCGGAGGATATCGCGGATCTGCTGGCACTGCTGGACCGCTACGTCGACCCGGGGACCGCGAGCTGGCACTTGGACAACCGGGGAGCCTGGACGCGCCACCACCTGGACGACGCCGACCAGCCGCTGCTGGATGTGCAGTCCTGGCTGCTGGCCAGCCGCTCCCGGCTGCGGATGGCTGCCCGCCGCTGATGACGAGCCAACCGACTGCCGAAACCTCCGACGACGCCGGCCCCGACGTTTCCGTGCGGGCCGCAGGTGCGCTGTGCTGGCGGCTGCGCAGGAAAGGGATCGAGGTGCTGCTGATCCACCGCCCGCGTTACGATGACTGGTCCTGGCCCAAGGGCAAGCTGGACCCGGGCGAAACCCTTCCCGAGACGGCCGTGCGCGAGGTCCGGGAGGAAGTCGGGCTGGACATCACGCTGGGCATTCCGCTGCCCACCATCAATTACCAGGTCAATTCCGGATTCAAGGAGGTGCGCTACTGGGCCGCGCGCGTGGACGACGCTGAGCCCGTCGCCGATGGCAAGGAAGTAGACGACCTGCTGTGGTGCAGCCCGGACAAGGCGATGGAACTGCTGGCCAACCCCTCGGACAAGGAACCCCTGGAGGCGCTGGCGGCGGCGCACGGCCGCGGAAACCTGGACACCTGGCCGCTGCTCATTGTCCGGCACGCCAAGGCCAAGCCGCGCTCCTCCTGGTCCCGCGCCGAGGGGGACCGGCCGCTCGCGGCGACCGGGCTGCGGCAGGCGCTTGCCGTGCAGCGGCTGCTGATGGCCTGGCGGCCGGCGCGGGTGGTGACCAGCCCATGGCTGCGCTGCGTCGCGACCATGTCCCCCTATGTGAAGGCCACCGGGGCCAAGGTCAAGATCTTTGAGCCCCTGACCGAGGCCAACCATCACCGCAATCCGCACAAGACGCGTGCCGTCGTCGAACGGCTCTTCGACAAGCGGGTCCCTGTGGCTTTGTGCACGCACCGCCCGGTGCTGCGGACCGTGCTGAAGCAGCTGGGCGAGCACATGCCAGCCGGGTTGCAGGCCCAGCTGCCGGCCGCCGAGCCGTTCCTGAGCCCGGGGGAAATGATCATCTGCCAGGTCGATGCGGCCGATCACGCCACGATCGTCTCGGTGGAGCAGTATAAGCCATACGACGACTAAGCGCCGCGCTGACCGCCATACCGGTTGCACCGGCGCGTCCGCCGGGATCGCTAGACTGGACGCGTGAGCATTCCAACCCCCTATGAGGACCTGCTGCGCGATGTGCTGGCCAACGGCACGCCCAAGTCCGACCGCACCGGCACCGGGACCCGCAGCGTCTTCGGCCGCCAGCTCCGCTTCGACCTGAGCCGCAGCTTCCCGCTGATCACCACCAAGCGCGTGCACTTCAAGTCCGTGGCCCTGGAGCTGCTCTGGTTCCTGCGCGGGGACTCCAATGTGGCGTGGCTGCAGGAACGCGGGGTCAGGATCTGGAACGAATGGGCGGACGACGACGGCGAGCTGGGCCCGGTCTATGGCGTCCAGTGGCGCTCCTGGCCCACGCCCGACGGCGGCCACATCGACCAGATTGCCCAGCTGGTCGAAGGGCTCAAGGACAACCCGGATTCACGCCGGCACATCGTCTCCGCCTGGAATGTGGCCGAGATTTCGAAGATGGCGCTGCCGCCGTGCCACGCCTTCTTCCAGTTCTACGTGACCCCCGGCGCGGACGGAGAACCCGGAAAACTCAGCTGCCAGCTGTACCAGCGAAGTGCGGACACCTTCCTGGGCGTCCCGTTCAACATCGCCTCCTATGCCCTGCTGACGCTGATGATTGCCCAGCAGGTGGGGCTTGAACCGGGCGAATTCATCTGGACCGGCGGGGATGTGCATATCTATGACGACCATCTGGACCAGGTCCGCGAGCAGCTGGGCCGCGAGCCATACCCCTACCCGGCGCTGCGCATCACCCGGAAGCCGGATTCCATTTTCGACTACGAGCTGGCAGACTTCGAGCTCATCAGCTACCAGCACCACCCCGCGATCAAGGCGCCGATCGCGGTATGAGTGCCGACTCGCGTGATCCCGGACAGGCGTCGCCCACGCTGTACCATTTCAACGAACCGATCATCGGCATGATCTGGGCACAGACCCAGCGGGGCGTCATCGGCAAGGACGGCACCATGCCGTGGCACGCGCCCGGAGACATGGCACAGTTCAAGCGGGTGACCACGGGACATCCGGTCATCATGGGACGACGCACCTGGGAGTCGTTTCCGGCGAAGTACCGCCCGCTGCCGGGGCGCACCAACATCGTCATCACCGGCCGGCAGGGCTGGACCGGCACGCCCGAGGGGCTCGGCGCCGTCGTCGTGCATTCCTTGGAGGACGCCCTGGTGGAGGCCCAATTCAGCCCGGGCGCCAACGAGGTCTGGATCATCGGCGGCGGCAAGGTGTACGCCCAGGCTCTGGAACACGCCAACGTCGCGGCCATCACCGTCATAGACTCCCCCGCCGACGGCGACACCTATGCCCCGGAGCTGGGCCCGGAATGGACCTTCCGCGGTGCAACCCCGCTGGAGGGCTGGCACCAGGACACCAACGGGACGCAGTACCGGTTCACGCTCTGGGCCAAGGGAGCCTCCGAATTCCAGCCCGCGGAAGGCTGAATTCTGTTCC
>JBBRKU010000135.1:0-6006 GCA_038231735.1 Actinomycetales bacterium
CTTGTCCGTGTACGCGCCCACATAGGTCAGCACCGGGTGCCGCTCCTCCGGCGGCGTGGCCAGCGTGGAGGTCTCGCGGATACCGGTCAGCGACATTTCCAGCGTGCGCGGGATCGGGGTGGCACTCATGGCCAGCACGTCCACGTTGGTGCGCATCTTCTTCAGCGCTTCCTTGTGCTCCACGCCGAAGCGCTGTTCCTCATCCACAATCACCAGGCCCAGATCCTTGAACTGGGCGTCCTTGGAGAGCAGGCGGTGAGTGCCGATGACGACGTCGACGGCTCCGGTGCGCATCCCCTCCATGGTGTCCTTGGCCTCCTTGCCGCTCTGGAACCGGGACAGCGGCTTGACCCGCACCGGGAAGCCGGAGAAGCGCTCGTTGAAGGTCTCAAAGTGCTGCTGCGCCAGCAGCGTGGTGGGCACCAGCACCGCAACCTGCTTGCCGTCCTGCACCGCCTTGAACGCGGCCCGGACCGCGATCTCGGTCTTGCCGTAGCCCACATCCCCGGAGACCAGGCGGTCCATCGGGATTTCCCGCTCCATGTCCGCCTTGACCTCGTTGATCGTGGTCAGCTGGTCCGGCGTCTCCACATCTGGGAAGGCCTCCTCCAGCTCGCGCTGCCACGGCGTGTCGGGGCCGAAGGCGTACCCGCGCGAAGCCATCCGGGCCGAATACAGCCGGATCAGCTCGCCGGCAATCTCCTTGACCGCCTTGCGCGCCTTGTTCTTGGTGTTCGACCAGTCCGAGCCGCCCATCTTGCTCAGCGCCGGCGCGTCGCCACCTACGTAGGCGGTGACCTGGTCCAGCTGGTCCGTGGGCACAAACAGCCGGTCCCCCGGCGCCCCGCGCTTGGACGGTGCGTACTCCACCACCAGGTATTCGCGCAGCCCCACCCCACCGCCCGAGCCGGTCGAGACCTTGCGCTGGATCAGCTCCACAAACCTGCCCACGCCGTGCTGCTCATGGACCACAAAATCCCCGGCGTGCAACTGCAGCGGATCCACCGCGTTGCGCCGCTTGGACGGCATCTTCCGCATGTCCCGGGTCGAGCTCACGGACGTCCGTCCCAGCAGGTCCGCCTCGGTGAGCAGCCCGAGTTTGAGCCCGTCAAAGACAAAGCCCCGGCCGACGGCGGCAGTGGTCACCTCGATGATTCCCGGCTGCGGCAGCTTCTCCAGCGAGTCCACCCGGGCGGCCGGAATGTCCGCATCATGGAACAGCTCGGCCAGGCGCTGCGCCGGACCGGGACCGTCCGTGGCCACCACAATGCGCCACTGGTCCTTCACCCGGGAGCCGATGAACTCCAGCATTTCCGCCACGTCGCCCTGATAGCCGCGGGGCTCCCGGGCCGGCAGGTTCAGGACATCAATATCCAGCACCAGCTCCTCGTCCGGGTTAAAGGAGGTGATGGACCACCAGCTCAGCCCGGCCGCGAGCGCACCAGCCCGCGTCTCCGCCAGCGACTTAAAGCTCGCAGCTGCCAGCTCCAGCCCCTCCTGCGAGGCCAGATCCAGAGGCGCCACACCGCCCTCGGACGCCGTGGACCAGGCCGCCTCCAGGAACTCCTCATTCGTTGATTCAAGGTCATGGGCCCGGGCGCGGACCTTCTCCGGCTCGATAACCACCGCCACCGAGCCCGGCGGGAACTGCGCGGCCAACGGCACCATCGCGTCCACCAGCGCCGGCGCCAGTGACTCCATACCCTCCACCGCAATGCCGCCCGCGATCTTCTCCAGCATCGCCGCAGCGGCCGGCATCTTGTCCTTAAGCTTCGCCGCCCGGCTCATCACCTCCGGGGTAATCAGAATCTCCCGGCACGGCGGAGCGTACAAGGTGGTCGGATGTCCGGTCCCCCCGCCGCTGGCCGAGCCTGTCGAGACCGAGGCAGTCGGCGTCAGGGACCGCTGGTCGGCGACGGAGAACCAGCGCATCTGGTCCACCTCGTCCCCAAAGAACTCCACCCGGACGGGGTGGTCCTCGGTTGGCGGGAAAACGTCCAGGATGCCGCCCCGGACCGCGAACTCGCCGCGACGGGTCACCATGTCCACCCGCGAATAGGCCGCGTCGGCCAGCCGGTGCACCAGCTCCGTGAACGGCACCTCATCTCCCACGGAGATCGTCACCGGCACGAGTTCGCCCAGCCCGGCCACCAGCGGCTGCAGCACCGCCCGCACCGGCGCCACCACCACGCGCAGAAGTGGAGCGCCTTCGCCGGCCTTGCTGCTTCCGTGCGACGCCGGCGCACCGTCGCCGGTCGCAGCCTGTCCCAGCCCGCCGTCGGACTTCCCCGCCACAGACGTCCGGCCCACCAGCGCATCCGAGGCGTCATAGCGGCTTTCCTCGGGGTGGGCCAGCCGGCGGAGCACGGAAAGCCTGCGGCCGACCGTGTCCGAGCGGGGCGACAGCCGCTCATGCGGCAAGGTTTCCCAGCTGGGGAACTCGGCCACCGCGCCCGCGGGCAGGTAGGCGCGCAACGCCGCCGCCAGATCCTCCGCCTCGCGCCCGGTTGCCGTCACCGCCAGGACCACGGCTGGCCGCCCATCCACCGATGGCGCCGCGGCGAGCCCCTCGGCCACCTCCGCCAGCAATACCGCGCGCAGCCCACTGGGCGCGCCGAACTGCAGGTCCTGACTGCGCTCGGCGTGCGGCCTCGCCGCGTGCTGGCGCACCCTGGCGAACGCTTGATCTTCCTCAAGGGCAGTTCGCAGACCATTCAGGCTCATGGGGCTCTCTCCTTGGCGGGCATGGCGGAATCCCGACGCAGCGGTCGGGACGGGCATCAAATGTCCCGAACACATCGGTCGCAGGGCACAACACAAATACCCGAAGTTCACAAAGAACCCCGGGAGACAGTTCCAGCTTACGCGCTGCCGCGTCGCCGCCGGCAACCGCGGAGCCACCCGCTGACGGCTCCGCATAGGATAGGGAGACTGCTCGAACAGGCCGACCGCCTTAAACAGCCAACCCGGAGGAACCATGCCGCTGAGTGCATCCACCAATCTGCCCGCGTCCGTGCAGCGCATCACGGAGGTCTTCACCGATGAGGCTTTCATCCGGCACATCAGTGAATCAGTGGGCGGGACCCTGGAATCGTTCGAGCGAACGGGCGAGTTGGATGCAGAGTTCAGCACCAAAGCCATCCGCGCCCTGCCCACGGACCGGTTGCCCGACTTCGCCAAATCCTTTATCGGTGCCAGCCTGTCCGTCACCCAGCTCGAAACGTGGGCTGCCCCGGCCGCTGACGGTTCGCGCGAGGTGCAGGTCACGCTCACTGTCGCCGGCGCGCCGCTGGAAGTTACCGCCGTCCAACGCCTGACCAACGACGGCGACGGCAGCCGGGTGGAGCTGGAAGGCAATGTCAGCTCCTCGATGCCGTTCCTGGGGCCTAAAATTGCCGAGGCCGCGGAGCCGATCATCGGCCAGGCCCTTAACCTGCAGGCCAGCGAAGCCCGAAGCTGGCTGGCCAGCCACCCATCCTCACCTTCCACATCCTGACCCAACCACCACTTGGAGCGCCTTCCGTGCAGTTGCCCGCCGCCCTGTCCATTGTCCTGATCCTGGCCGGCCTCTGGACCCTGATCGTCTGGCCGCCGTTCCTACGCCGCGTGCTGAAGGACCCGCGGGCACGTGACGACGCCGGGCGCCCCACCCGCTTCATGAGTGTGCACATCATGCTGATCAGCACGTCCATGGTGCTGGGTCTGGCGACGACGGTCATCGGGGTGCGCGCCCTCCTCGGCTAGAATGGATACAGGTGCGCCGGGAAGTCTGGTCGGCAATTTTTCTGCTGTACCCACTTCCCTCCCGACGACGAATCCGGGCGGGCGTACCGAATCGACGAGGACCATGGCCACACCACCACCCGGCACGCGCAAAAGCCCCGTTGCACATATCTTCAAACGCTCAAGCTACCCCGAGCACCTGCGCATCACAGCCATCCTGCGCAAGGAGACCGTCGGCGGCGCCCTTTTGCTTGCCGCCACCGTCGCCGCGCTGATCTGGGCAAACTCCCCCTTCTCGCAGAGTTATTTCTCGCTCCGGGACCTGCAGGTGGGCATCGACTTCTTGCATCTGGACCTCAGCCTCGGCCACTGGGCAGCCGATGGGCTGCTGGCCATCTTCTTCTTCGTCGCCGGGCTGGAGCTCAAACGTGAGTTCGTGGCCGGCGACCTGCGCAGCCCCAGCCGAGCGGTCGTTCCGGTGGCGGCCGCCGTCGGGGGCGTCGCCTTACCCGCCGTGTTCTACAGTCTGGTGAACATGGCATCCGGTGCGGAGGCCCTGCATGGCTGGGCCATTCCCACCGCCACGGACATCGCCTTCGCCCTCGCGGTGCTGGCGGTCATCAGCACCCACCTGCCCACCGCACTGCGGACCTTCCTGCTCACCCTGGCCGTGGTGGATGATCTGATCGCCATCGCCATCATCGCCGTCTTCTACCCGAGCGAGCTTCACCCGGAGATGCTGCTGCTGGCGATCATTCCGCTGGCCGCGTTCACCGTGCTGGTGCAGAGGCGGGTCCGCAGCTGGTACCTGCTGTTGCCGCTGGCCTTCGCCGTCTGGACTCTGGTGCATGCCTCCGGCATCCATGCCACCGTCGCGGGAGTCCTGCTCGGCTTTGCGGTCCCGGTGATCCGTTCGCGCCGCAACGGCGGTCCGGAGTCCGGCCCCGGCCTGGCCGAACATTTCGAGCACCGCTTCCGGCCGCTCTCCGCCGGGATCGCCGTCCCGGCGTTCGCCTTCTTCTCCGCCGGCGTGGCCCTGGGCGGCACGAACGGACTGGCCGCCGCCTTCTCGGACACTGTGGCCGTGGGCATCGTGGTGGCCCTGGTTGCGGGAAAGACCCTCGGGGTCTTCGGTGCCACCTTCCTGGTCACCAAGACCACCCGCGCGGAGCTCGACGACGGGCTGTCCTGGATTGATGTGGCCGGACTTGCGCTGCTGGCGGGAGTCGGCTTCACCGTTTCGCTGTTGATCAGCGAGCTCAGTTTCGGCGCGGAATCCGCCCACAACGACCATGCCAAGGTTGGCATTCTGGCCGGCTCGCTGCTTTCCGCGCTGCTGGCGACCATCGTGTTGCGGGCGCGCAACCGGTACTATCGGCGGATCGAGCAACTGGAGACCCTCGATGCGGACGGGGACGGCATTCCGGACGTCTTCGACAAGGCCTGATCCCGCCCGACGGAGCCCGAGCTACCCTGATCCCGCCCGACGGAGCCCGAGCTACCCTGATCCCGCCCGACGGAGCCCGAGCTACCCTGATCCCGCCCGACGGAGCCCGAGCTACCCTGATCCCGCCCGACGTAGCCGGAACCAACCCGTATTAAAACGTGCATGCGTTGCTTGCAACGCATGCACCGCCAGCACTGCAGGCACGTTTTGCAGGGTCACACCTGGCCGCGTAAGAGCCGCGCCGTGCGACGACGCCTCGCAACGGCGAATTGCGCTAATGTTTGAGGTTGCAATCCGCTTCCAGCGCGCTGCCCCTGGCCGTCCATCCCTAGCGAAGGCTGCGGCATGACCACCACCGACGGCGCCGCCGTTCAGCACCCGTCCGTCAGCACGGCACTGCTGGGCGTCGAGGGCCGCAGCAGGCCGCTGTTGCCCCTTCTCCCGCTGGTGGCCACCATGCTGCTGATCGCGGTTTCATTCAGTTCCTTCTTTCCGGAGCTGCTGCTCAATCCACTCTTCGTCGCGGGCTACGTCGTGCTGGGCCTCACGGTGCTGTCCGCCCTGCTGGCGCCGTGGCACAGGTTGGGCCCGCTGGCCCCCTTACTGCTGCCCATGCTCGGTTTTGTCGCCGTCGGACTCTCCAGATCCGGCTCCCAATCCGTCCTCGACGTGATGGGCCTGCTGGCCATCTTCCCCGCCATCCGGCTGGCAACGGCGGACAAATTCCGCGGCGTCGTGGTCGGGACCCTTTCCACCGCGGCCATCATCGCCGTCCCGCTGATCCTCTCGCCGGCCCCAATCAATTCCCAGCAGTGGGCCAGGCTTACGGTCCTGCC